>JAKIVF010000010.1 GCA_021647145.1 Methylococcaceae bacterium
AATTTACTGATCAAATGAACCTTGCTAAAAAGCAACTTTTTAAACAAATAAATGAACAGAAAAAAGCCTGATTTTTAAAATTGGAATATAAGGGGCTTTCAGACTCATTTGTTAATTGGAAAATACTCTCTTGCTATTAGCTTTCCCTATAACTCAACCTCTTTCTGCTCATTACCACCAATATTTAGACTAAAAATACCTCGCCCTATTCAACTCATTTCATTTACTATATAAAAAGCAAGAGTGTGAATAATTCACAGATTTTAATAAATAGCTTCCTTAAACTACTCTCTTAAATAGTGACGTTGAGACTAAGTTAATTGGTCAAATCAATATTCGTCATTCAAAAAGCAATAAAAATGGAACCAAACAATGTCAAATTTTAAATATATCCTCTGTATAGCGGCACTTCTGGCACTTATATTGACACATCCCCAGGAAGCTACAGCTCGAACCCGATTAGGAGCAAATGAACAAGGCGATGAGTTTTCCAACGCGTTGGCAACTGGGGATTTTAATGGTGATGGCATTGATGATTTAGCGGTTGGAGCGCCGGGAGAGTCGCCCGGCCCTGACCCAAAATCAGGTATTATTTTTGTCTATCAAGGTACTGATGGCGTTGGCCTTGAGCCTTGGAAAGCATATACTCAAAGCAACAGAAGACCTAATGGTTATTCATTCGGCCTAAATGAAGAGGGAGATAAGTTTGGCTATTCCCTTACTTCAGGTGATTTTAATGGTGATGAATATGATGATTTAGCGGTTGGAGCACCAGGCGAAGCACCAGGAAATGACCCAAAATCTGGCTATGTCTTTCTATTTAAAGGGGGCGCAGGTGGGTTAACTCCATGGATGTCAGTAGGTCAAGACTTTGTGGCCGCAAATGGTTATCCAATTGGACTTAACGAAGAAGGAGATCTATTTGGCTTTGCACTTACTTCTGGAGATTTTAATGCTGATGGTTTTGATGACCTTGCTATAGGCGCACCGGGTGAATCTCCAAGTGAAGACCCTCAAACTGGCGCTGTTTTTTTATTTAACGGCTCATTAGCTGGATTAACTGCTTTTGGTTCTTTAATCCCAAGTCAATTTAAAAAGAATAAGGCCTAACCCTGGCGCGAAATTTGGTTCGGCATTAGCTTCTGGGGATTTTGATGCTGATAACTATGCTGATTTAGCAGTTGGAGCGCCAAGAGATGTCACTCGCAACAACAACGGCAATGTTATTTTGAAAGCAGGTGCTGTTTACACCTATAAAGGTACAAATACAACCCTCGAGCCTTTGGAAAAAATAGAGCCACCTGCAACTGCTGCTGGCGGCTTGATAACTTATAGAACCTTTGGTTCGTCTTTAGCTACAGGTAAATTTCCAGGCGCTACTGATGGTAATATGGAATTTTCAGATCTTGTTGACGAAAATGCAGAATGGTTAGTTATTGGCGACCCTACTGCCGATTTTACAGACTACGAGGTAGGTAATTATCATTTAGGTGGTAATATTAATATTTTTGCTTATCAAAAACATTACAGTTCATTCAAAAGTCCAGTCTACGAAACTGCGGGCCCATCATTACCTGACGAAGGTTATTATAGCTATGAAATACTGGTATATGATTCACAACTAGTTGTTGGAGCACCAGCTGAATTTCGTTATGATCAAAGTCATATGGGAGCTGTTTACACTAGCCATCCATTTAATAATTTTTCAACAAGTAGGAGGCTGGATGTAGACGAAAGTCATGATGGAATTACAAATAATGGAGGCAGTGGCTTTGGTGTTTCTCTAGCTGCCGGGAATTTTAGTGGCGGAGCGGATCAACAGCAGGTAGTCGGAGCACCTTCTGCAACCTATATGGGCGGAGAAAAATCTGGATGGGCTTTTGTATTTGAAAATAGCTCTACCACCTCTCTTTATTCATTTGGGCAGTAATAAAAAAGCCCACGCCTTTTAACTAAGAGGGGTGCAAATTAAAATAGGTATATTTAGGTGCATCCTAAATATACCTACTGATAAATTTATTTAATTAGAAGAAAACACCTTCGAAGGAACTGCAACTAAAGAGCTTACAATATTTTTGAGTGAGAATAACCCGTAAGCCGAATGAGCGGCAGCGTTATCCAATATTTTTCTTAAAGATCTGCAACACTTTTTAAAATATCAGAAAGCCTACTAAGCCTGTTCTAATCGGTTTTTTTATAGCGCGGGTGGAAAAGTGTGATAACGCACCACACATTTTTCATAATATCAAAATGTCGGATAACGCTGCTTCTAATCCAACTTACAAATCATCTGGATTAACTGCTGCAAGAAACTCTGGGATGAGATTAAAGAAGGGCATTTAAACCCAGATAATAAATAAAGCTGAAAAAGAAAGAAAAGAGGCTGCATAATTTTACAACTTTAGGCAACAACTAGTTTGAAAAACACCGGATAATAAGGACGCCTCAAGTAATTGGCGGTACAATACTGTATTGAAACATTATATTCTAGCTTGAAATCAGGTGCTATGTCAGAAAAACATATTTATAAAGTCACGTTCATTAACAGGGAGGAAGTCTACGAGGTGTATGCTAAAAGTGTATATCAAGGTGATATGTACGGGTTTGTGATTGTTGAGGGGTTTGTATTTGGAGAAAAAAGCTCTATTGTTTTAGACCCGGGAGAAGAAAAAATAAAAGCTGAATTTAATGGGGTTCAGCGGTCTTTTATTCCAATGCATGAAATTATTCGTATTGATCAAGTTGAAAGAAAAGGTGTTGCTAAAGTATTTCCTGCTAATAAACAATCGAAATCAAACATATCTTCGCTTTATGTACCTGAAAAGTAAACTGGAATTGATGAGAGTAATGGGAGGACTAGCCGCAGTTTTTTTGCTACATAAATTGCGACTAAAGCATATTCCTGCATGGATTGACAGTTTTGTCGTGCTGCTTTTGTGCTGCCCCAGCC
The DNA here is from genome assembly GCA_021647145.1 of Methylococcaceae bacterium. Classification (GTDB taxonomy): domain Bacteria; phylum Pseudomonadota; class Gammaproteobacteria; order Methylococcales; family Methylomonadaceae; genus QPIN01. Next base: position 2,951 of record JAKIVF010000010.1, read on the forward strand.
ATGGAGAGCGAACGCGAAGACTGGTAGTTCCCAGAAGAGGTAGGTTTGTTATTTTGTCGGAATCGGAGCACACTATGTAGAGGTTTAGACAAAATAAAAGCTTCCGATGAGCGGCAGCGTTATCCGGCATTTTTCTTAAACATCTGCAACACTTTTTAAAAATATAAGAAAGCCTACTAAGCCAGTTCTAATCGTTTTTTTAACGCGGGTGGAAAAGTTTGATAACGTACCACACATTTTCATAATATCAAAAATGTCGGATAACATTGCCGCTCATCCACCTTACATGTTAGGTGAAAATGAAAACCGTGATCCATCTTACTCATGCCCTGGCTTCTAGAGAACTTAAACAATGATGGGATACCTGTTAAATTATTTTGATTAGTTCTTTGATTTACGTCGGTCTAATCCGCTACGTCGATCAGGTAAAACACGGCGTTCCACTCCATAATAAAGTAAAGTATTTTTCCGTCTATCTGTTTTTCTCCTATCCCCTTTGCGCTCTACATATCGTAATATTCGAGCAATTTTCATCATTTTCCAGGAATGAGACATTCCCCAAAAAAAGAGTGAAAACAGACCTAGAAATGAATAAAACAAAAGCCAGTCAGGTAAATTGATTAGTATTTCACCGATAATTCCCAAACACCCTAAACTGAAAGACAAGGTCAGAATAATACAAATGGTCTGGTTAATAGAATATCCAGCCAGCGGTAAAATATGGTGAAAATGTTCTCTATCTGGAGCAAATGGTGATTTACCTTTTTTTATTCGGCGCACCATAATAGAAATAGAATCAAAAAGAGGTATTGCAATAACCCATAGCACAGTGGAGGGAGAAATAATTCTGTTTTCACCCTGTGAGGATAGAACAACTAAACAACTAATAGTAAAGCCAAATAACATACTTCCTGAGTCACCTAAAAATATAGAGGCTTTTTTTCGGCCTAAAATACGCAGGTTAAACAGCAAAAATGCACAAATCGCAGGTATAAATATTAGACACAAGCTGACAATACTCGGTGTATTTAATCCGACGATAAAGATAAGAATAAATACGAGTAATGAGAGGCTGCCCGCTAAGCCATCAATACCGTCAATCATATTAAAGGCATTAATTCCACCAATGATTGCAAAGACAGTAAAAAAAGATGAAAAGTAGCCCAAAGAAACTTCTCCAAACCCAAAAATATTTCCTAGACTTTTGATCTCTATTCCACCCCATTGAATTACGATTAATGCTGCTACTACCTCAATAATTAACCGTATTTTATAAGATAACGGTTTAAAATCATCCATTGTTCCACAAGCAACGAGTAAGGTGGCAGATATTAAATAAGCATAGTTTTTTATCGGTAACCAATAAAATAAAGCTAATAAACAAAGATATATACTTAGGCCACCAATTAAAGGTATTTCACCCTCATGTTTCTTTCTTGAGTTAGGTTTATCAGTCAAGCCTATTTTTTTTGATACTGGGCGTAGTACAAACAATAAGAATAGTGTTACAAAAAAGGCTGGAATAATTATCAACGAATCTAAATTTTTCATTTAAACTTTACTAATTTAATGAGCTTCATTATTAAATAGTAAGGCTGAAAAACTATTAATAATACTGAGTTTATAGAGTGCTATGAATAGTAATTTATTTGATTTTAATAAACTGTTGATCAGTTCCTGATTACTATAAAAATTTGAAGATTTGTGATGGATTATAAAGTTTTGAGGATAATATATTGCAAGCGATGACTTAGATTCCTATCGCCTAATTAATTCCGTATACAAGGAAGCGTGAAACATTAGAATAAAGAAGCAAGAAATATATTTTATATCAGGCCATGCTCAGCAAAAGAGTAAGGCTGGCCGTCACCAATAATAAAATGATCCAAAACTTTTATATCAAACAAACTTAACGACTGTTTCAATGTTTCTGTAATTTGTATGTCTGCCTGACTAGGTTTTTTTACACCCGAAGGGTGGTTATGTGCAAAAATGACAGCGGCTGCATTATGAAATAAAGCTCTTTTAGCAACCTCCCTTGGGTAAATACTGGCACTATCAATTGTACCTCTGAATAGCTCTTCTAATAAAATGACTCTGTGCTGATTATCAAGGAACAAGCAGGCGAATACTTCATAGCTGTAGCTTCTTAATTGAGCGCTTAGATAAGCTCTTGTTACTTGTGGACTAGCTAATGCATCTCCTCTTTGTAATATTTCAACAAAATGACGTTTGGCCATTTCTAGTACAGCTTGTAATTGAGCAAACTTCGCGTTTCCCAAGCCTTTTCCTTGACAAAACATGGATTGATCGGCATCTAATAATGCTTGTAGTGAACCAAATTGGTCTAATAACTCTCTAGCAAGATCAACAGCGGACTTCCCCGCAACACCAGTTCGTAAAAAAATAGCTAATAGCTCAACATCTGTTAAAGCCTCAGATCCTCTTGCAAGTAATTTTTCACGAGGCTGTTCATCGGCGGGCCAATCCTTTATCGACATATTTAATTTAATCACAATGTAAAAATTAAGCATAGAAGAGTTTCTATATATTTGCCATAATTAACAGGAATTTATAACTATTGGATAGTACGATTAAAAAAAGAATCTTATTAGGAATATGTGGAGGGATAGCCGCATATAAATCTGCTGAATTACTAAGGCTTATGTGTCAACAAGGGTATGACGTTAGAGTGATTATGACCCAATCCGCTATTGCATTTATTAGCCCCCTCACCTTTCAGGCACTATCTGGAAACCCTGTTGCAACTCAGCTACTGAATGCAGATGAAGAAAATGCAATGGGACATATAAACCTTGCTCGCTGGGCAGATAAAATAATTATCGCCCCTGCAACAGCAAATAGTATTGCAAAATTTAGACATGGGTTTGCCGATGATTTACTTTCCACACTTTATTTAGCAGCAAATTGCCCTATCTTTATTGCTCCTGCAATGAATCATGTTATGTGGAACCAAAGAGTCACTCAAGAAAACATTGAGTGCTTAAAAAACCGTGGTGTCAATATAATTGGTCCTGAATCAGGCGCTCAGGCTTGTGGTGAGACTGGTTTTGGAAGAATGTCTGAACCTGCTATTATTTTTAAGGCTCTATTTGAAGAGAAAAGTTCTAATATTAGCTTAAAGGATGTGAATGTTTTAATTAGTGCAGGCCCAACCAGAGAACCTTTGGACCCTGTTAGATACATTACGAATCGCAGTTCTGGAAAAATGGGCTATGCTTTAGCAGAGGCAGCTAGAAATGCAGGTGCAAATGTGACATTAATTAGTGGTCCTGTTACGCTCACAAAACCTGATAATATTGAACTAGTTAGGGTAGAAACTGCAGAACAAATGTATCAGGCGGTTATTTCTAGGGCAGGTAAAAATACTCTTTATATTGGAGCTGCGGCAGTTGCTGATTATAGCCCTACAACAATTAGTCTAGAAAAAATAAAAAAACAGGAGAACGAGAGTACTCTCCGGCTACAAAAAACGAAAGATATTTTGGCAGAGGTAGCTACTTTACCAAACCGACCTTTTTTTGTTGTTGGTTTTGCAGCAGAAACACATAATCTTGAGCAAAATGCCAACCTTAAATTAAAGAAAAAACAACTAGATATGATAGCCGCAAACTGGATAGATAAAGAGCAGGGTGGATTTGATAAAAATGAAAATGCTTTACAAGTTTATTGGAATGATGGAAATAAAACCTTAGGAATGACCGATAAAAAACACTTAGCAACACAATTAATGGCCTTGATTGTAGAGAAAATGAATGAAAAAAATACAACTTAAAATTTTAGATGATCGTTTGGGAAATGAAATTCCATTACCTGAATATGCAACAGAAGGTTCTGCTGGGCTTGATTTACGTGCTTGCTTAGATAAAACCATTATTTTAAAACCAGGTGAAACGACATTAGTCCCTACTGGACTTGCTATTCATATAGCAGATCATCAAATGGCTGCAGTTTTGCTCCCTCGCTCAGGACTTGGTCATAAACATGGGATTGTTTTAGGAAATCTTGTCGGTTTAATTGATTCTGATTACCAAGGACAGGTTTTTGTTTCTTGCTGGAATAGAGGCGAAAACGCCTTTACTATTAATGTCGGCGAGCGAATCGCACAAATGGTCTTTGTTCCCATTATACAAGTAGAATTTGAACATGTGAGTGAGTTTAACAAGAGCCAACGTGGATCGGGTGGGTTTGGCCACACCGGAAGACGTTAAAAAAATAGCAGGAGAAAAACATGGTTCGTATTTTCAGTATCTTATCCGCACTAACTGCCCTTATGCTAATCATATCAGGGAGTGGGGTCTATTGGCTTTCTAGATCAGATGTCAACCAGGCTAATGAGAAAGCGACAGAAGCTTTAGCTAAAGGAATAACGTCAAGCATAACATCTCAAGTTAATATTTTACAAGAGTCCATTATAAAAATAGCCCAATCGCCAGAAGCACTTGCAGCTATTGAAAGTAAAGATAAAATTAAAATGGCTCAGACTGCAACCATGCTTGAACAGTTTACTCCCCAAGTAATGAAACTTAGATTAATATCTTCTGAGAATGAAACACTGGATAAGACAAGTATTCCTCATATGGGTAATGCAGATTTTATTATGGTTCAAGAATCACTTTCTTTAGTAAAAAGACAACTGCCAGTAGTTCAAGGACAAGGGAAAAATAGACATTTAGCCCTTACTTCTGTGATTAAAAAAGATGGTGAGCCTGTCGGGGTAGTTTTAGCAAGTTTAAAATTTGATTTTTTACAGTCCACACTAAACACATATCAAATTCCTAATAGTTATATTGAGCTAAAACAAAACCAGATTGCTTTAGCTGCAGCAGGTAACTCTTCAGAAAAAATAGGCACGGATAAATCTATTAAAATTCCTGGAACTTCTTGGGCTATTCATTACTGGCATACAACAATTACAAATCAAACAACTTTCCTATCATTTTTAGGCATGATTATTTTTCCTGCATTTCTAAGTTGTTTAGCTTGCTTTATTGTCTTTAAAAAATTAACGAGCTTGTTTCATAAAGATCAAGAGAGTCTTCTATCTATTATAAAAGACCTTGTTTCTGGAAAAAATGTAGGGAGCTATCCAATGCATTTTGATGGGATGAAAGAAATAGGGTCAAATATAATTCAATTAAATCATGGCGTAAATCACCAAGATATTCAAAAAACGGAAAAGGTGGATAAAATAACAAAAAAAGATAGCTTAGATCAACCCCTGAACCCAAGTTTTCTCGGGTCTAACATTAATGTTGAAGAAATAGATCATACTTCTCCTGATTCAAATACTAATATCCCTACTGCTATACCAAAACTATCAAAAAATTCATTAACTAATACATCCCCCTCTGAACCTAAAGTAAATAAAAAAGAGACTATTTTTAAAGCAAATGATATTAGAGGAATCGCTGGAGAAACCTTATCAAAGGAAGTAGTTTTTAATATTGGCCGAGCTATAGGGTCAGAAGCAAAAGAACAACAAGTTTCTACTATTGTTATTGGTCGAGATGCTCGTATTTCTAGCCCTGAATTAGCAGAGTCACTAGCTAAAGGCGTCGCATCAACAGGCGTTAATATACTTGACCTAGGCTTGGTTCCATCACCTCTTGTCTATTTTGTAGCTCATCATAGTGAAGGAAAATCAGGTGTTGTTATTACCGGCAGTCATAACCCACCTGAATACAATGGCTTAAAAATTATTATAAATGGCAAGATAATAGCTGATGATAAACTCAAAAAATTAGCAACGCGCATTGATAAGGAAAATTTCCTTACCGGAAAAGAAGGTTCAATTGAGGAAAACACCCTATTTATCAATGAATATATTGGTATTATTTCTGAAGATATTCATCTTATCCGTCCAATGAAAGTTGTTGTTGATTCCGGTAATGGTGCAGCAGGAAAACTTGCTCCACTGTTATTAAAAACTTTAGGTTGTGAAGTTATTGAGTTATTCTGTGAATTTGATGGAACATTTCCAAACCACCACCCTGACCCAAATAACTCAGAAAATTTGACTGACTTAATTAAAACTGTCCAGGAAAATAAAGCAGATGTGGGCGTTGCATTTGATGGTGATGGTGATAGGTTGGGTGTTGTAGACAGTAAAGGAAATATTATCTGGCCAGATAGACAGATGATGTTGTTTGCCAAAGATGTACTTACTTTAAAACCCGGTTCTGAGATAATTTATGACGTAAAATGTTCACGTCATTTAGGTGAACAAATTATAAAAAATGGAGGACGTCCTTTAATGTGCAAAACAGGACATTCTTTCATGAAAGCAAAAATTAAGGAAACTGGAGCAGCGTTAGCAGGTGAAATGAGTGGGCATATCTTCTTTAATGACCGCTGGTTTGGTTTTGATGATGCTTTGTACGCTGCATCTCGTCTAATTGAAATTTTATCCGCAGACACTCGCAATAGCGCTGACGTTTTTGCTGACTTTCCTGATAGCATCAATACACCAGAAATTCTTATTGAATTAAGCGAAGAAGAAAGTCTTCACATTATGGATAAGATATTCGCAGAACAAAAATTTTCTGGAGGAAAAATCATTAAAATTGATGGAATGCGAGTTGAGTTTACTGATGGCTGGGGATTAGTCAGAACATCAAATAGCTTACCTGCATTGACTCTACGTTTCGAAGCAGATAACACAGAAGCCTTACAGCGTATACAATCAAAATTTAAAGCACTTCTTGTTAAAGTGAAACCTGATATAGCATTACCCTTTTAGAGGGTATGCAGGTTTCTTACTTTGTTTAAATAAGAATGTAGAGCCTCGTTTAGCTACAAACCTTTCAGCTATTGGTGACCGTCAAACAAAGACTCTGTATATTATCTTAGTTCTACAGAGTTTGTTGAAATGAGTCATGCTCCCATATTCTCAGATAAAATTTGATTCAAATAGATCTAGCAAGCTGACTTATTTAAGACGTGACCTTTAAAGCACTAAAGCCGTTAGGTTGTTTAATCATCTCAATCTGAGTTTTAATACGTTTACGAACGCCTTCAACGTGTGAAATAACACCAACAAGCTTTCCTTGTATTTTCAACCCTTCTAATGTTGTCATGACTAAATAGAGAGATTCCTCGTCCAGATTACCAAACCCCTCATCTAAAAATAAGGTGTCAATTGCGTGTCCATTACTGGCTATATCAGCCAACCCTAAAGCCAGAGAAAGACTTACAACGAAACTCTCTCCGCCTGATAATGTTTTTGGTAACCTTCGAACGTTTTTTTGTTTAGTATCTTCTATTTCTAATGCCAACCCATGATCGCTTTCTACTTTACGAAGATAATAACGGCCACTGATCTTTTCCAGAACTCGATTCGCATGAGACAACAAATTATCAATTAGTGATTGCTGTACTTTGTGTCGAAATTCCAAGGCATTTTCATCAGATACAAATTCAACTTCGGCTTCTGTTTCTTCCACAATAGCTTTCTGGTTTTCTACCCTAGATAAAATTGTTTGATATTTTTCATGTAAGTCGTCTTGTTTTACAAGCTTTCTTTGTAACGAATCAATTTCCTGATTAGTAATATCCAATTTTTCCTGAAGAGCTTTTTTCTGCTCTAAAAGTTCTTGCTCAGAAAGTGTTGTTAATTGCTTTGCTTTTTCAGTTTCGACTTGCAATTGAATAGCATCAATTTTGCTACTGAAATTACTAATACTTTCATTTAGGCTAGATTGTTTTTGCTGAACTTCTGGCTGGCGTTTGACTAATGCAACAGTTTCTTTTAAAGCATTTAAATCTGTTGGAACACTCTCAGACTCACTAAACATAGTTTTAGATTTCTCCAGCACACCTTGTTTTAAACTAGCGACCTCTTTTTCTTGTTGGGAAAAAATGACTTCTTTTTCAGCTATTAATCTTTGTTTTTCAACCAAGGATAAATGTAAACCTGCCAACTCTTCTTGTTGCATAGCTTCCGAGCATTGTTTTGTTTCTTGATCAAGTTTTTCTATTATAGATTCGCAATCTTTTCGTTTTGCTTCCAGGGCTTTGATTTCATCGGGTAACGGATGTTGATGTGCAAGCTGGTTTTGATATTCTTTTCTGCGATAATTTAAACTTTCTAATAAAGCATCCTCTTTTCCTTTTGCAGGTATTTCTTCGCCAAATACTGTTAATTGTCCAACAAGTTGCTCTGATAACGTCTCTTCCTGAACCTGGCTTTGTGCGTAGATCTGTTCTATTTCAATGGATTCTTGTGGACGGTCATTCCATTCCGTACTTAACACCTCTGCTTCTACTGATACCCTTGAAAGAGTAGCCTGATGAACTTCAATTGATGACTTTGATTTAGCAACTCGGGTTTGTTGCTTAGAGTAATTTTTTATTATTTTTGTTATGTTACTTAGCTCTAATTTTTCCTTTTTTAATATATCTTTCATTAATGAAAGATTATCTATCTCAATACTGCCAGAGTTGAGTTTATTTGATAAACTTCTCCATTGTGAACGAACTAGCGTTAGCTGATTATCTTTTTTCCCATCTTTAACTGCCTGAACTTCGGCAGCACTAATTTGTTTTGCCAGACTACTGGCTTCCCCTTTTAAACGTTTAATTTTTTTTTGTTGTTCTGCCAGTACCTGTTTTGAATTTGAGACGGCTGGTGGGTGTTTTTTGTAAGGGTGATTTAATGCGCCGCATAAAAAGCAGGGTTTTCCCTCGACTAAATGCTCTCTATCCTTTTGCATCTTTTGGAGTAGCAATTCATTCTTAATCGCAGTATTTAAAGTTTTAACTATATTTTGTTCTTTTCCTATCACTAACTGCAAATGATCAGCTTCTTTTTTTAACTCTGTTACTTCTCTATCTGCACCTTTAGGTACAAATAGCTGACCAAAAAAGCTTTTTTTCCCTAGTTTTGTATTAACACTAGCAAGACTGAGTAGCTCGGTAAAATCATCTACTCTTTGTTTCTGTTCAGTTCTTAAATCATGTAATTCTTCAATAGACCTACCATCAGAAATTAATTCTAGAGCTTCTTCATTTTCTTTAACTTTATTTTTTGAATCAGTAATTTTTTGATTTATCGTATTACTAGCCGCTTTTTTTTTCTTGATTGAAGCGGTTTTATTTTTTGACCATTTTGAATAGTCTTTTTGTTTTTTTGATAATACTGTAAGTTCCTCCCTTAGCACCTTTAATTTTTCAACTTCAGGAAAGCTTTCCAGTAATTTTTTGTCGTTTTCATGTTCAGTTAACCAGCTATTAACAGAATTTAAGGCTAATTTTTTTTCCTCAATTTGTTGAGTAAGAATTTTTAAATTTTCTTTTTCTCTCGGTAAATCAGCATTTAGCCCAATCAACTTTACTTTTAACTCATCAATATTGCTTTTTTGTTGAGAGGGTGTTTTTGCAGAAACAGGGGCATTTTCATCAAAATTTTGAGTTTTAAGCTGTTTTTGTAATGATTCTAGTTCGCTACGAAAGGAATCTAGTGCTTTTTTACTTTGTAGTGTTTCTTCTATTTTGCTGTCAAGTGTCACTATTTCATCTTCTATTCCTGATACACTTGGTGTTGATTTAATTTGCTCCAGTATTTTCTGATTTTCTATTAGCTGGCTTTTTTCTTGCTCATGTTGTTTTTCCAAAGCAACAGATTGGTTTTTTAAATCTGATAGTGATTGAAGCCAATTCAATTGTTGTTCAACGGTATTTTGTTGCTGATCTAGTTCAGCCAATTGTTCATTAAAATCTGCAAGATCATGTTCACTTGCTTCTTTTGCTAATGGATCCAATACTGGAATTGCATTCAGGTCTTGTTCCAGTTGTTGTAGCTGAGTTGTTGCTTCTAAATGACTGTCTTTAGCCTCTTTTCTATGACCTTCATAAATATCAGTTCCGCTTATTTTTTCTAACACATCCATACGCTCACTTTCTAAAGCATTTAAAAATGCAGCAAAATCACCTTGTGCCAGAACCATTGATTTAGTAAAGCTATGGAAATCCATTCCAGTTATTTCAACTATTTTTTCTCGTACTTGTTGTGTCCCGTCAGCTATTAGTTGTTCATTATCATTCAGCTGAATTAACTTCATTTCAGGGGGTAAAAAATCAGAAGCTGAGTTTTTGTTTCTACGAATCACATGCCAGCTTGATCTGTATTTGTTATTTCCTACTTCAAATTCAACTTCAGCAAAACTTTCAGCCTTAGATTTAGTCATCACAAATTCAGCAGGACGGTCAAATCGGTAAGTTTCACCATACAAACCTAAAGTAATCACATCTAAAATACTCGACTTACCTGACCCATTGGGCCCTGTAATAGCAAAAACACCGCAACCTACAATGGGAGCCCGGTCAAAGTGAATTCGGCTTTCCCCCTCTAACGAGTTAATATTTTTAAAATAAAGGTTCAGTATTTTCATTGGTTCATTACGCTGATTTAATTCTGATTTAAGCTATTATAATACACACTTGCTAGATAAAACTGATTCTAAATCATATTGTATTGGTTAAAAGTGAAAAAATTAAAATATTAATTGAACGATGTTTAATTAATGAGTATAGTACTCTCTGAAATATCTGATAAGCTTCACAAAGGAGGAATAAGAATGTTAAAAAAATTTTTACACTGGCTATTAACTTTTATATACAAAGTTGAAGTCAAAGGGTTAAATAATTATAAGAAAGCTGGTGATAAAGTCCTTATTATTGCAAACCATACGTCTTTCTTAGACCCTTTATTATTGGGAGTATTTTTACCAGATGATATTACCTTTGCAATTAATACCGATATTGCTGAGCGCTGGTGGTTAAAACCTTTTTTATCCTTATCTCACGTATTTCCAATGAACCCGACACAGCCTTTGTCTTTAAAAGCATTGATTCGTCATTTAGATAATAAGACTAAAACTGTTATTTTTCCTGAGGGACGTATTACAGTCACAGGGTCATTAATGAAGATTTATGACGGTACAGGAATGGTTGCTGATAAATCAGGGGTTTCTATATTACCTATTCGTATTAATGGTGCTGAATATACACCTTTTTCCAGACTAAAAAATATTGTCCGCTTGCGCTGGTTTCCTAAAATTACTATTGATATTCTACCTCATACGAAGATACATGCTGACAATGAACTTAAGGGGAAAGCAAGACGCAATTATTGTGGTCATCTCCTTGCGGATATTATGAGTGAAATGGTTTTTACTACAGGTCTACAACAGCAAACCATTTTTTCGGCTTTACTAGAAGCTCGTACTATCCATGGAGGGAAGCATACGGTAGCAGAAGATTTAGAAAGAACACCCCTTTCCTACAATGCACTAATTACACGAACCATTGCTATTGGAAATGCCTTAAAAAAAATTACTCAAGAACAAGAAAATGTCGGTATTTTTTTACCAAACTCGGTAAAAACGTTAAACGTTATTCTTGGTCTACAGCTTTTTGGTCGAGTACCTGCTATGCTGAATTACTCCACAGGTTCAGGTGGTATGCTTTCAGCGTGTAAAACGGCGAAAGTAAAAACGGTGTTAACTTCTCGGCGCTTTATTGAACTGGGTAAGCTCAGCAATGAAGCTGAAGCTTTAGAGAGACAAGTTAACCTGATTTATCTTGAAGATTTAGCAGGTAGTATCTCTGCTCTGGATAAATTACAAGCTTTAATTCAAACAAAAACAATAAATTTTTGGTATAAACTTGATCAGTTTAGCTCAGAAAGCCCAGCCGTTATTTTGTTTACATCGGGTTCTGAAGGTGAACCAAAAGGTGTTGTGCTTTCACATACTAATATTCTTGCTAATCATAAGCAATTAGTTTCGCGTATTAGTTTTAACTCGCAAGACGTGGTTCTAAACTTTCTCCCCATGTTTCATTCTTTTGGTTTTACGGTAGGGACGATGCTGCCAATTCTAAACGGAATGACCACTTTTTTCTATCCTTCGCCTCTACATTTTACAGTTATACCTGAAATTGCCTACGATATTGGGGCGACTATTATGTTTGGTACCAATACTTTTTTAGCCTCTTATGCTAAAAAAGCACATGCTTATGACTTTTACACAATGCGCTATGTAGTTGCCGGTGCTGAAAAATTACAAGATAGCACTCGGCAAATTTGGGCAGAAAAATTTGGCATTAGAATTTTAGAAGGCTACGGAGCAACAGAAACCGCTCCTGTTGCATCAGTCAATACACCGATGTATTTTAAATCGGGTACCGTCGGGCGCTTAATGCCAAAAATGGAATACAAATTAGAAGATATCCCAGGTATTGAAGATGCTGGAAAACTACATCTTTATGGTCCCAATATTATGCAGGGCTATTATTTGTCTGACAATCCAGGAAAGCTTGTCCCTCCTGAATCAATTTATGGAGATGGATGGTACGACACAGGCGACATTGCCAATGTCGATGAAGATGGGTTTGTTAGCATCCGTGGACGAAGTAAGCGATTTGCAAAAGTGGGAGGAGAAATGATTTCCCTTGCCGCTATTGAACAATTAGCTGTGAGCGCATGGCCTGATGCTGAACATGCCTCTGTTAGTTTACCTGACCCTAAAAAAGGAGAGCAAGTTATTTTATTAACAACTCAAGAAGGGGCTGATGCCAAACAATTTCAGTCATTATCAAAAGGGGTTCAATCCATCGCCTTACCGAAGAAGGTATTTGTGGTTGATTTTATTCCCATGTTGGCAACAGGGAAAATAAATTACCCTGAAGTAACTAAGTTAACAGAAAACCTGGTTGAACCTGAGGCTTAATATGAACAAGCAAATTTACCCCCTTTTAATTGCTCAGTTTTTATCTGCTTTTGCTGATAATGCGATCTTATTTACAGTGATTGCGTTAGTGATGAAATCTGCTCAGCTTGCTACTTGGTATGTTCCTGCTTTACAAAGTGTATTTTTAATCGCCTTTGTTATCCTAGCACCGTGGGTGGGTGCATTTGCTGATAACCACGCTAAATCTAATGTTCTAATTATCGCCAATTTAATTAAAGCTGCTGGAGCGGGGTTATTACTATTAAATGTGGAGCCATTAATTGCCTATTGTTTAGTTGGAGCAGGCGCAGCAATATACAGTCCAGCAAAATATGGGATTTTACCTGAATTGGCAGATGAGAAATCTTTAGTTAAAGCTAATAGCTGGATAGAAGGCTCAACTATTTTAGCTATTTTGTTAGGTATGGTCATTGGAGCAAAAGTTGCTGATCATTCAATTCAATTGGCCTTGATTGGGACTATTATTGTCTTTGTTATTTCTGCTACTGTGACTCTGTTTTTACCAAAAAGAATAGAAATAAAAGCCGAACAAGGCTCAAAGGTTATACGTTTTTATCAGCAATCCCATCTATTTTTTACTACACCTCGTTCGCGTTTTGCCATTTTGGGTGCTTCTCTATTTTGGGCGGCAGCAGCTACTGTCCGCGTTATTATCATTGCTTGGGCACCTTTGGTCTTAATGACTGAAAATGCCAGTGATATTGCTGAATTAACTTTGTTTTTAGCGATTGGAATAATTGCCGGTTCAGCCATTGTGCCGCATTTAATTCCTCTGGCGTTGCTTCGCCGTGCAAGAATCCCAGCTTATTTAATGGCCTTTTTTATTGTAGCACTAGGTTTTACTGAAACTGTTTGGACAGCACGCCTAGCTCTTTTTGCTATCGGTGTTGCTGGAGGTATGTTTATCGTACCAATTAATGCCGCTCTGCAAGAATTAGGTCATCAGAGTATTGGTAGTGGTAGCGCGGTTGCATTACAAGGTTTTTTTCAAAATATCGCCATGCTGGTTGCTGTTGGCTCGTATACTTATGCTGCCTCAGTGAGTGTTACTCCTGTTATCGCAATGCTAACACTCGGGTTTCTGGTTTTTCTAGCCACATTTTTAGTATCACTTCATTTGCCTGTTAATTTGGCCAATAAACAAAAATAACTTGGTCTAAACTAAAGCTTGTAAGAATGACTTCATAATCACTTACATTGAGTCTCTAACCCGTATAAAGCAATTTCTTAACTTTCCTGCCTATATAGAAATTTTTTCCAAATAAAAAAACTGACTATTGCTAACGATAACCATACTGCCACTAGCCACCCAACGACGCCATCGTAATAACTACTGACTAAATAAGAATAGTCTGAATTTAGGTTGGTATTAAAAAAATCTTTACCTAATTTTATCTGCCATACCCAAGCTGCGTGGCAACCAATACAAATACCAATGCTATTTGAAAACTGAGTTCTAATAGTGGCTAAAAACAAGCCAACAGCTAATAAAGCAACAAATGCGGAGGCGATTTCTGGGTTTATTACATTTGCAAAAGCTTCTGCCATTAACTGAAACCCACTACCTATTGAAAGTTCTTCATAGGGAATATCTGTTTTTGTTTTTACAAAATGAAAAGCGGCATAATATGTTGCACTAACAAATGCTGCCAAACCAACCATCATTTTTTTCCTCAACCCTGCTAATAATATTCCGCTAAAAATTGGCTCCTCGCCAAAAGAAATCAAGGTTGCTAATAACAAGGCAAGTAAGGCCCGTATTATAATTTTGCTTGCTGTCCATTCCTTAGTTTGATCAATAACATTAATATCAAAAATATATAGTGTAATCATAACCGGCATTAAGGTAAGCAACCCCAAAACCATGCCATAGCCCAACTGTTTAAAGAATTGAGGCCTAGTTGCAAATCCTATATCAGCCCAAGTAAGTTTTAAGTAATGTCTAAACGGAAAAATACTTAAGAGTAAAAAAATTTGTGCACCTTTGCTGACTATTTTACGCATAGAAATAATATCACCTGCTATCATCAAAATGATATAACTTAATAGCGCTGAGAATGAAACAAAAAATAATAAAATCAATAATGGAACTAAGGAATAATAGGTTGTTTTGATTATATTCATATTGATTAAATAAAATCCCCCCATAGCATTTGCACGGCTGATAGTGCCGCTAATGAAGCAGTTTCAGTGCGTAAGATTCGTTTCCCTAGTCGAATGGGTATAAACCCTGCTTCTCTTGCAAGCTCTCTTTCCTGATTAGAAAAACCACCTTCTGGCCCAGTCATTAATGTTACATGGAAGTTATCAGGTTTTAAATCTTTCAATGATTGCTTTGCATATGGGTCTAAAAAAATTTTTAATCCATTCTGTTGATCAACCCAGTCTTGTATCTCATCTATTTCATTTAGTTCGGGTAAAAATGTTCGGTTACTCTGTTCTGTTGCATGTTGTACGATATTCTTCCAATGCTGTAATCTTTGTAGTTTTTTATCCCCTTTAAATTTAACAACACAACGCTCAGTAAGTAATGGTGAAATTTTATTAACACCCAGCTCAACAGCTTTTTGTACCGCCCAGTCCATTCTATCGCCACGAGAAATGCCAAGACCTAAGGTTATCTTTAATGGGGACTCAACACTTCTATCAATTGACTCTGCTATATTGACCACAACTCTTTTGCGACTAACTTCTTCTAATCTACACAAAAACTCTCCACCTAAACCATTAAAAAGAGTAATTGTCTGATTTTTTTTTAATCGCAAAACTGTACGAACATAATGCGCATTGTTGTCTTGAAGGTCTATTTTTTGACCAGAAACCAATCTATCAGCTGTATATAATCTGGAAATTCGCATAGCTCAATACATTTATTATATGCATAAAAAAGGGACTATTAAGTCCCTATATTCAATTTTCTATACTTTACACGATCATGGATACGAAATTCATATCAAAAACTCGGCCGCAAGCGACCGAGTTTGACAAAGAATGGAATAGTATGATTTAAAAACTATTGGTTTTCAACCTTTCCGACTAATGTGCCGGACGGAGTAAGTCCTCCGAATTTTGCTTTGCAATCAAGCTATTTTAGCCGATAGTAATTGTGACTGTATAAAAGTAAGTTTTCTAAATTTAATAACGATAGTGATCGGGCTTGTAAGGACCTTCAACGGGTACATTAATATATTTAGCTTGTTCAGATGTTAACTCAGTTAGATTAACACCTAGTTGCTTCAAGTGTGAGCGAGCAACTTTTTCATCTAGTTTTTTAGGTAAAATATACACTTTATTTTCGTAGTTAGAAGCATTTTCCCATAGCTCTATTTGTGCAAGTACCTGGTTACAGAATGAATTAGACATCACAAAACTTGGATGACCCGTTGCGCAACCTAAATTAACTAAACGACCTTCTGCCAAAAGAATCAATCTTTTTCCATCTGGGAAAATAATATGATCAACTTGTGGCTTGATGTTTTCCCAAGTATATTTGCGTAGAGAAGAAATTTCAATTTCGGAATCAAAATGACCTATGTTACAAACGATCGCCTGGTTTTTCATTGCTGCCATGTGATCGTGAGTAATGATATTAAAATTACCCGTTGCAGTAACAAAGATATTTGCTTGTGGAGCAGCATCTTCCATCGTTACCACTCTAAACCCTTCCATTGATGCCTGTAGTGCACAAATTGGATCTATTTCTGTAATCCAGACTGTTGCACCTAATCCACGTAATGATTGTGCACAGCCCTTACCAACATCACCATAACCACAAACAACAGCAATTTTACCTGCAACCATGACATCGGTAGCCCGTTTAATTCCGTCAACTAATGATTCACGGCAACCGTAGAGATTATCAAATTTAGATTTAGTGACTGAGTCATTTACATTAAAAGCAGGTGTTTTTAAGCTACCTTTGGCTACCATTTCATATAAACGTAAAACACCCGTTGTAGTTTCTTCAGAAAGTCCTTTTACATCAGACATTAATTCAGGAAATTTTTCGTGCATCATGGTTGTTAAATCACCACCATCATCCAAAATCATATTAGGTCGCCATCCATCAGGACCAATAATTGTTTGTTCAATACACCACTCGGCGTCTTCCTCTGTTTCACCTTTCCATGCAAAAACAGGAATACCTGTTTCTGCCATAGCGGCAGCTGCATGATCTTGAGTTGAAAAAATATTACAAGATGACCATCTAACTTCAGCTCCTAAAGCCGTTAATGTTTCTATTAACACAGCCGTCTGAATAGTCATATGCAAACAACCAGCAATGCGAGCACCTTTTAAAGGCTGAGCTTTGCCATACTCTTCTCGTAAAGCCATTAACCCTGGCATTTCAGTTTCAGCAATACTCGTCTCTTTACGGCCCCATTCTGCAAGTGATATATCTGCTACCTTGTAATCTTGTGAACTCATGTATTTTCCTGTTTTATTAATCAATTAAGTTAGTATTGACATTAAAGACCTGCAGCCTCTTTTAAGAGGCCAACTTTATCAGTTTTTTCCCAGCTAAAAGAATCCTCTGTACGGCCAAAATGGCCATATGCTGCAGTTTTACGATAAATTGGCTTTAATAAATCTAATTGAGCTATTAATCCTTTCGGCCTTAGATCAAAATGGTCTCGGATAATAGTCACCATTTTATCTTCACTTATCTTTCCTGTACCAAAAGTTTCGACACTGATTGATGTCGGCTCAGCAACACCAATTGCATAGGAAACCTGTAATTCGCAGCGTTCTGCCAACCCAGCAGCAACAATATTTTTTGCTACATATCTCGCCATATAAGCAGCCGACCTATCCACTTTTGAAGGATCTTTACCAGAAAATGCTCCACCTCCATGCCTAGCCATTCCACCATAAGTATCAACAATTATTTTACGTCCCGTTAATCCACAATCACCTACAGGGCCACCTATAATAAACTGCCCTGTTGGGTTTATAAAATATTGAGTGCCTGAGTGTAACCATTCCTTAGGTAAAGTCGGCAGTATTATTTCATCCATCACTGCTTCTTCTAGTTGCTTACCACCAATATCTGGAGAATGCTGTGTTGATAGAACAACTGCATCAATCGCAACAGGCTTATGATTTTCATAACGAAAGGTTATTTGGCTTTTCGCGTCAGGGCGTAACCAAGGCAAGGTATTATTTTTTCGAACTTCAGCTTGCCTTTCAACAAGTCTGTGAGAAAAAGTGATAGGTGCAGGCATTAAAACATCAGTTTCATTACTTGCGTAACCAAACATTAAGCCTTGGTCACCAGCCCCCTGCTCATGATTTTCACTATCATCAACACCCATTGCAATGTCAGCTGACTGCTTACCTATTGCATTGATAACCGCACATGTTTTTCCATCAAAACCAACGTCTCCGTTATCGTAGCCAATTTCACAAACAACGTTTCTAACCAATTCTTCAGTATCTACCCATGCATCAGTTGTCACTTCTCCTGCTAAAATAACCATGCCTGTTTTAATCATGGTTTCACATGCAATTCTTGATTTTTTGTCCTGAGCCAAAAGTGCATCAACTACAGCATCAGAAATTTGATCTGCTACTTTATCAGGATGACCTTCTGATACAGACTCTGATGTAAAAATAAAATTATTACTCACTATTCTTTACCTCTTGCCTTAAGTCTAGCAATAGTTTCACCTATTCCTAAATACTAAAATATGCAAAAGGCCGCAATGCGGCCTTTTATAATATGGTGGGCCCTCCCAGACTCGAACTGGGGACCTGCCGATTATGAGTCGGATGCTCTAACCAACTGAGCTAAGGGCCCTAAAAACTTTTTAAAAGGTTTATTTAATTTTCACCATCAAGGAAACATTTTAATTGCTCTGACCTTGAAGGGTGTCTTAATTTTCGTAATGCTTTTGCTTCAATTTGACGTATTCTCTCACGAGTTACATCAAATTGTTTTCCTACTTCTTCTAATGTATGGTCAGTATTCATATTTATACCAAAACGCATACGCAAAACTTTTGCTTCTCTCGCTGTCAGACCACTTAATACATTTTGCGTAGATTCGCAAAGGCTAGCAATAGTTGCAGACTCAACAGGAGAAAGTACTTTTCCATCTTCGATAAAATCACCTAAATGAGAATCTTCATCATCACCAATAGGTGTTTCCATAGAAATCGGTTCTTTAGCTATTTTTAAAACCTTACGAACTTTATCTTCAGGCATTTCCATTCGTTCCGCAAGTTCTTCTGGCAAAGCTTCTCTACCTTTTTCTTGGAGAATTTGTCTTGAAATACGATTAAGTTTATTTATGGTTTCAATCATATGCACTGGAATACGAATAGTTCTCGCTTGATCAGCTATTGAACGAGTTATTGCCTGTCTAATCCACCATGTTGCATAAGTTGAGAATTTATAGCCACGACGATATTCAAATTTATCTACCGCTTTCATTAAACCAATGTTACCTTCTTGAATTAAATCAAGAAACTGTAACCCACGATTAGTATATTTTTTTGCTATTGAAATTACTAATCGCAGATTAGCTTCAATCATTTCTCTTTTAGCTCTTCTAGCTTTAGCCTCACCTACTGATAGGCGGCGGTGAATATCTTTTAAATTAGAAATAGTTAGCCCTTGTACAGACTCAATTTCTTTCAAGCCTTCCTGGACTTTAATTAATTCAGATTCATTCTGTTTTATTACTTCTGAATACTTTGTATTTTTTAAATATTCTTCTAGCCAAGAAGAACTCGTTTCATTTCCAACAAAAGAATCAATAAATTTTTTCCTTGGTATATTTGCTTTTTTTACACAAATATCAAGAGCAATTTTTTCTTTCTCCCTAATTTCTTTTATGACTGGCTTAAATAATAAGTTTAGTTTTTTTATGTATTGAGGTGACCATTTAAATTCAGAAAAAACAGACGCTAAGGTTTCAAGAGATTTTTCAGATTTATCATGATCATATCCATTTTTAGAAATAGTTGTTGTGGCCGATTTTAATGCTTTACGAAGCTCGTCAACTTTTTCTTTAACATCCTGATAATCTAAACCTTTTACTTCTTTTTCTTCTTTACCACCTTCTTCAGCTGCTGCTGCAGCAGCAGCAGCAGCTGCAGCAGCAGCTTTCGGGTCAAAATCTGGTTCATTCAAATCTATCAAGTCAAGGACTAAATCATTCAATCGAGTAGGAGATTCTTCATCTAGAACTGAATCAAAAGAGCTTATAAATGATTCTACAACAGGTCGAGAGCGAGAAATAGCTAGAATAATGTGGCGTTGTGCCGCTTCAATTCTTTTGGCTATTTTTAATTCTTCCTCTCTTGTTAATAATTCAACTGAGCCCATTTCCCTCATATACATTCTTACTGGATCAGTCGTTCGTCCATATTCACTATCAATGGATGCAAGTGCAGCCACTTCAGCTGCAGCATCATCGTCATCTGAAGTGATAGCTGTATCAGAAGTCAATAATGAATCAGCATCTGGTGCCACCTCATGAACCTGAATTCCCATATCAGAAATCATTCCAATGATATCTTCTATTTGTTCAGGGTCAACAATATCACTAGGCAAATGATCGTTAACTTCTGCATAGGTTAAGTAACCTTGCGCTTTGCCTTTTGCTATTAATTGCTTAATTTGAGATTGTTGTTGTTCTTGATTCATTCTATACCCACAAACTACATTCAACACTTAAAATCCGACTAACCGATAATGATAACATACTGCTAAACATCTTGTTAGAATAAGTTTTATATTATAATATCTCTTTTTACCTTTCCTTACTCACAACCCGCTTTACCTTTTCTTCCATCATATCATTAAAATATTGTTTTTTTCCCTGTTTAAACAATTCAATTAAAGCCCCCTCAAATGCCTGTTGCGCATCAAACTCATTGTTTTCTAAAGGCAACGCCTCAAGCATTGCAATCTCGGATAACCACTGGTGCCTTTCAGGACTATCTCGATAAACTTCAAGTAACCTACCTGTATTTTTCAGCTGATTCTTTTCAATAACACCCATCACATCAAGCAAGGCGTCCTTAGTCCGAAAGCTCATTTTTTCCCAGTCAGGGTTTGTTTTTTCTATTAACTCAACCATTTCAGGGTTTTGCAATAAAAGTGCCATTACTATTTTTTCTCGATTATGCATTGTAGATGGCAGCGAGTCACTAGTCAAAGTAACTGGAGGGACATCTAGTTTTTTCAAATTAGTGCCTGGAGAGAGGCCATCAAGCTCCTCCAGCATCATTTCTCGAAAAACTCCTCCAGGGATTTTTTCAATATGAGGCTTTGCCTCAGAAATCAAACAAGCTCGCCCTTCGATCGTCGAAAGATCAATCTCTTTTGAAATATATTCAAAAAAATAACCCGATAAAGTCTGAGAATTTAGAATTTGACGTTCAAATTCATCCACCCCTAGCTCCCTAATTAATGAATCAGGATCTTGAGCCTGAGGCAAAAGCATAACTCGAGCAAGCCGACCATCCCTAAGACATGAAAATGTTTCTTGAACAGCTCTCCACGCAGCCTTTTTCCCAGCAATGTCACCATCAAAACAAAAAACAATTTCAGAAGTAAACCTGAACAATAAGTCCATATGCGTTTTAGAAGGTGCGGTTCCTAGGACTGCAACAGAATAATTAATTCCAAACTGGCTTAAAGCTAAAACATCCATATAGCCTTCAACTAATAAGATTCTTTTTGGCCTTGAGTCTTTTTCTAACAACTCAAACAAACCGTAAAGCTCTTTCCCTTTTGAAAATATGGGTGTTTCTGGGGAATTCAAGTATTTTGGTAAAGAGTCGTCCAAAACACGACCACCAAAACCTACGATTCGCTTACGCTTGTCTCTAATGGGAAAGACAAGCCTCCCTCGAAAACGGTCAAACGATTTACCATTTTCTTTGCTAGTTAACATTCCCGCCTTAAGCAATAAGCTATTGTCAAACCGAGAAGCTAAAGCATCCCACCTATCAGGAGCATATCCTAAAGAAAATTCTTTTGCAATTTCACCACTCAAGCCTCGATGCTTCAAGTATTTAATTGCACCTTTACCTTCCGGGCTATTTCTTAATTGCTCAACATAAAATACAGCGACTTGCTCAAGAATAGAATATAAAGCACTGTAATCTTGCTTTTGAACAGAGAGCCCAAAATCTTTCTCTCTAGGAACATCAATCCCAACAAAGCCTGCCAGATCTTCAATTGCTTCAACAAATTCAAGATGGCTAAATTCAATCAAAAAACTAATCGCATTCCCGCCAACACCGCAGCCAAAACAGTGGTAAAACTGTTTTTTTCTGTTTACCGAGAAACTAGGTGATTTTTCTGTATGAAAGGGACAACGAGCAACATAACTGCTTCCCGCTTTTTTTAAGGGGACATGCGAATCAATCAAGTCGACTATATCGACTCGCACCAAAAGATCATCTATAAATTCACGAGGTATTCTGCCAGACATTAAAACCCAGTCTTGTCACACTTTAAGTGGCAAGCTTTGCTTTAATAACTGAGCTTACAATTGACATATCAGCACGACCAAGCATTTGAGGCTTTAACACCCCCATCACTTTTCCCATATCTTTAATGGAACCTGCACCAGAATCAGATATTGCTTTT
This sequence comes from Methylococcaceae bacterium, assembly GCA_021647145.1. Lineage (GTDB taxonomy): Bacteria > Pseudomonadota > Gammaproteobacteria > Methylococcales > Methylomonadaceae > QPIN01. The sequence continues at coordinate 25,333 of JAKIVF010000010.1, forward strand.
ATAACTAGCCCATTTATCTCTTCTTCCGTTAAAGCTTGGGGTAAAAAATCTTGTATAACAAGAATCTCAGCTTCTTCAATTTTAGTAAGATCATCACGACCCGCTTCTTTAAATTGTCTTATTGATTCTCGACGCTGCTTGAGCATTTTATCAAGAACAAGAACAATTCGCTCATCATCCAACTCTATTCGCTCATCAACTTCAATCTGTTTGATAGCAGCTAAAATAGTTCTAATAACAAGCAATCTATCTTTGTTTTTAGCCTTCATGGCCACTTTCATATCGTCCGTAATACGCTCTTTTAATAAAGACATAATTTTAGGCCTAAATATAAAGATTTAAAGTTGAGGACGACCACGACGTAGATTTTTTAGCGCATAACGTTCACGGGCTAATTTTTTTAGATGGCGCTTAACTGCTGCTGCACCTTTGCGTTTGCGTTCAGCAGTAGGTTTTTCATAAAATTCACGACGACGAACTTCTGATAGTACTCCGGCTTTTTCGCATGAGCGCTTGAAGCGACGGATTGCAATATCAAAGGGCTCATTTTCTCTTACTTTTACTGATGGCATTATAATGACCTAATTATGTTAATATACTTTCGGGATGCATGACCCACTTAGCGAACTCTTAATTATACCCATAAATTAGATTTAATCAAAATACAATGTACATCTTAGGCATAGAAACTTCTTGTGATGAAACAGGCGTCGCTATTTATCACTCAACAAAAGGATTAGTCTCTCACCATTTGTACAGCCAAATCTCTATGCATAGTGAATACGGTGGAGTAGTTCCAGAGCTTGCATCTCGTGACCATATTCGAAAGCTGATTCCTTTAGTTAAACAAACCTTATCTGATAGCAACCTCAACAATACTGACATTCAAGGCATTGCTTATACAGCAGGCCCTGGATTGATGGGAGCTTTGTTAGTAGGTGCTACAACCGCCAGAAGTTTAGCTTGGGCTTGGCAAGTTCCAGCAATAGCCGTCCATCACATGGAAGGCCATTTACTAGCACCGATGCTAGAAGAAAATCCACCCAAATTTCCTTTTGTTGCCCTGTTAGTCTCAGGTGGGCATACTTTATTAATTCAAGTTGATGGAATTGGACAATATACTCAGCTTGGCGAGTCTTTAGATGATGCAGCTGGTGAAGCCTTTGATAAAACAGCTAAAATGCTTGACCTTGGTTACCCTGGTGGTCCAAAAGTTTCTCAGCTTGCAGAAAAAGGAACTGATCGCTTTGTATTTCCTCGGCCGATGACTGACAGACCTGGTTTAGATTTTAGCTTTAGCGGACTAAAGACGTTTACCATGAACACCTATAACTCAACAAATAAATCTAAGCAAGATAAAGCAGATATTGCCTATGCTTTTCAAAAAGCCACCTCTGAAACATTAGCCATAAAATGTAGAAGAGCGCTTCAACAAACAGGATTAAAAACATTGGTTATCGCTGGCGGAGTCAGTGCAAACACACAAATTCGTGCTGAATTATTAAAAATGACAGAAAAAGAAAATGCTACGCTCTTTTTTCCTCGATTAGAATTTTGTACGGATAATGGCGCTATGATTGCCTACGCAGGATGCCAACGATTATTAGCTGGGCAGGAAGAAAATCTAGAAATTTATGCCAAACCACGCTGGCCTATTGAAGAACTGATGGCTTTGTAAAACAATACAATTTTTCATTGCCACCAACCCAAAAATATTTTCAATTCTGTTTATATATTACCCTTGAAAACCAAGTAATTTTTTATTAATAATCATTTCTGAAATTGATTCAGGAACATGGTTTTCCCAATCACCTCTTCCATTTTTTATGTCAGAAAGAACTTGAGAAAAACTAATATCTAATAAGCTTTCATCAGCATTTTCCAGTCCGATTAAATATCCATTATCTAATAAATGCTTATATAAGTATTTTAATTCATCAGAAGACTGAAAATTATTAACTGTGACTAACTCGTTTTTATCTGTATTTTTAGAAGGATAAATATAAAGCTTGGTGTTATCTGGAAATAATTTGGCAAATGCCTCTAAAATTCCACCCTCCAAACCTTCATAATATTCTTCATCAAAAATTAGTTCCAAATTAGAAATACCTAAAATTATGCCGATTTGTAACTTGGTATAGCGACGGAAATAAGCCCGTAAGCGAAAATATCGTAAATAATTAGAAATCATTACGGTATAGCCCTGAGTATTAAGCATGTCAACCCTAGCTAGAAAATCAGCATCATCAATTTGATCACCAACTGTCAAACTGGCCATTGTTAGCTCAGCCAACACTAAAGTTTTATCGCCATCAATAGATTGTATTTGACTAAAATGATGCTTTCCACATTTAGTCATATCAAGATGAACTTTGGTTAGTGGCGTAAAAGAACCCCGTATCACCAATATATTTTTCTTATATAAAAGCTCAGAAGGGATTTGCACTTCTCCTTGAGGGTTAAACATGATGCCATGAGTTAGATTACTGTGCACCAAGTGCAGATTCATCAGTCTGTTTTCTATTTCTTCAAAATAAGGACCTGAAAAATGAATCATATCAATTTCAATTCGGCCAGGCTCTAGATCATCCCCCAGGGCCTCAATAATTTTTTTAGGTTTCGTAAAGTGATGAAAAGCCGAATGAATTAAATTGACACCCAACACACCCAAAGCTTCTTGCTGGGCACCTCCATCATTATCAAGCATTCGCACATGTAAAATAATATCACTGGGCGCAGCTTCTCGATAGAGCTGTAAGCGAATACCTATCCAGCCATGACATTCGTTTTTTTGCAAATAACTTTTTGCTGTAACTGTTGCCGCATAAGAAAAAAAAGTTGTATTTTTAGGTCGTGTTGGTGTTAATAGTTCAGTAACAGCAGTATATTCTTTATCCAACATTTTTATCAGCCGACTTCGACTAACATATCGCCTAGATTCCTCTGCACCGTATATATCATCACTCACCTGCATATCATAAGCAGACATTGTTTTTGCAACCGTCCCTGCAGCACCACCAGCACGGAAAAAATTTCTAGCGACTTCCTGCCCCGCCCCAATTTCAACAATAGTGCCGTATTTGCAGTTATCTAAATTTATCTCTAGCGCTTTATGTAAAGTATTATGTATTTTTTCGCGTTCAGGCATAGTAAAAAACTCGTCAGAAATTATATTCAATTGTTATTAAGCATAGAACATTTCTATGCTTAATAACAATTATAATGAAATTTCTATGTTTTAGAGTGGTTTTTGACCCAATTAATTGCAGATAGTAAAATTATCTGTTCTCACCTAAATATTTAAAACTCTATTTATTTCTGTATACAAATCAGTTTAATCTTAGTAAACCTATACCTAACAACAAAACTAAAGGGTATAATACCCAGTTAATTAAAAAATTTGAGTAGGTTGCCATGCAAATAATCCAGGAAGCACTCACATTTGATGATGTTTTATTAGTACCTGCACATTCAACGGTATTACCGCGCGAAGTTGCATTAAAAACAAAATTAACAAAAGATATTTCACTTAATATCCCTTTAATCTCTGCAGCGATGGATACTGTCACAGAGAGCCGGCTGGCAATTGCAATTGCTCAAGAAGGAGGCATTGGTATTATCCATAAAAATATGACTGCCGAAGAACAGGCAAGTGAAGTCAGATTTGTAAAAAAATATGAAAGTGGTGTCATTAAAGATCCTATTACAGTTTCACCCGATATTTCTGTCAGAGATGTTATGGAATTAACTCGGGCAAATAATATATCAGGAGTTCCTGTTGTAAACGGAAATGACTTGGTGGGTATTGTCACTAGCCGTGATTTACGTTTTGAAACAAGGCTAGATGAAAAAGTATCCTCTGTCATGACACCTAAGGAACGATTAATTACTGTTTCTGAATCAGCTGATCACAAAGAAGCAATTGCTCTATTACATACACATCGAATTGAAAAAGTTCTAGTCGTCAATAATGATTTTCATTTGAAGGGCATGATTACGGTAAAGGATATTCAAAAAGCAAAAGATTATCCTAATGCCTGCAAAGATGAACAGGAACGATTGAGAGTTGGTGCTGCTGTTGGCACAGGCAACGAAACGGAAGGACGTGTAAAAGCCTTAGTTAAGGCAGGGGTTGATGTCATTATCGTTGATACAGCTCACGGCCATTCCCAAGGTGTTTTAGACAGAGTCCGTTGGGTTAAATCAAATTACCCTAATGTACAAGTAATAGGCGGCAATATAGCTACAGCTGAAGGAGCAAAGGCCTTGGTGAAAGCTGGAGCAGATGGCGTAAAGGTTGGAATAGGACCTGGTTCAATTTGTACAACCCGTATAGTTGCTGGTGTTGGGGTTCCTCAAGTGACTGCTATCAGCAATGTTCATGATGCTTTAAAAGGAACAGGTATACCATTAATTGCAGATGGTGGCATCCGTTTTTCTGGTGATGTAGCAAAAGCATTAGCTGCTGGTGCGCACACTGTAATGTTAGGAGGTTTATTTGCAGGTACTGAAGAAGCACCTGGTGAAGTTGAATTATATCAAGGACGCTCCTACAAATCTTATCGTGGCATGGGGTCTTTAGGTGCGATGTCGCAACAACAAGGATCTAGTGACCGCTATTTTCAAGAAGAAGATAGCATTGAAAAACTAGTGCCAGAAGGAATAGAAGGGCGAGTACCTTATAAAGGTAGTATGTTAGCCATTATTCATCAATTATTAGGTGGAGTTAAGTCAAGCATGGGATATACAGGCAGCCAAAGTATAGAAACAATGCATAATAAAGTTCAATTCGTCAGAGTATCCAGCGCAGGGATGAGAGAAAGCCATGTCCATGATGTAACTATCACCAAAGAAGCCCCTAACTATCAAATTAGTCGCTAACTCCACCGGGTATATTCAAAGTTCTATTGAGCTATTAATTACTTAAGATCATTGATCATAAAACACCATCGTGAATCAACAACAAACAGAAGATATTCATTCGCATAAAATTCTAATTTTAGATTTTGGCTCCCAATATACCCAATTAATAGCACGTCGTATTCGTGAAATAGGTGTTTACTGTGAAATTTATTCTTGTGAGTGTAGCCCAGAAAAAATAAAAAACTTTGCTCCCAAAGGTATTATCCTATCTGGCGGACCTGAAAGTGTTACAGGAAATGATACCCTTAGGGCGCCTCAATGCGTGTTTGAATTAGGCATTCCTGTTTTAGGTATTTGTTATGGTATGCAGACTATGACAGAACAAATGGGAGGAAAAGTTGAATCTTCAGATCACCGCGAATTTGGCTACGCTCAAATTAGAGCCAGAGGCCATTCGCAATTATTAAAAGATATTGAAGACCACGCATCTAAAGAAGGTTACGGTTTACTCGATGTATGGATGAGTCACGGCGACCGAGTCGTTGATTTACCTGAAGGTTTTAAGTTAATAGCTAGTTCTGATGGTGCGCCAATTGCCGGCATTGCCAATGAAGATAAAGCTTTTTATGGCTTACAGTTTCATCCTGAAGTGACACATACCAAACAAGGTGGAAGAATATTAAAACGTTTTGTTATTGATATTTGTGCCTGTAATGCCTTATGGACTGCCAGTCATATTATCCAGGATAGCATCCATTCTGTACAACAGGCAGTAGGAAGAGACCATGTAATTTTAGGCTTATCTGGAGGCGTTGACTCATCAGTTGTTGCAGCCCTTTTGCATAAAGCCATTGATAAACAATTAACCTGTGTTTTTGTTGATACCGGCTTACTTCGACAAAATGAAGGTGATCAGGTCATGACTATGTTTGCTCAACATATGGGCGTTCATGTCATTCGTGTTAATGCAGAGCAACGTTATTTAGACGCGTTAAAAGGTGTAACCGACCCAGAAGCCAAACGTAAAATTATTGGTAACTTATTTATCGAAATTTTCGACCAAGAAGCAGAAAAATTAACTGATGCTAAATGGTTGGCACAAGGGACTATTTATCCAGATGTGATTGAATCCGCTGGATCAGAAAGTAGTAATGCACATTTAATTAAATCACACCATAATGTAGGTGGTTTACCTGAAAATATGACCTTAAAGCTGGTTGAACCCCTACGTGAATTATTTAAAGATGAAGTCAGAAAACTAGGATTAGAATTAGGATTACCAGCGGACATGGTCTTTCGCCATCCTTTCCCTGGCCCAGGTTTAGGCGTTAGAATTTTGGGTGAAGTAACAAAACAATATGCTGACCTGCTCAGGCAAGCTGATGCAATTTTTATTGAAGAACTCTATAAACATGATCTTTACGACAAAGTCAGTCAGGCATTTGCTGTTTTTTTACCGATAAAATCGGTAGGTGTCATGGGCGATGGCAGGCGCTATGACTACGTTATTGCAATACGTGCAGTAGAAACTATAGATTTTATGACAGCTCGCTGGGCACATTTACCCTATGATTTTTTAGATTTAATTTCACGAAGAATTATCAATGAAGTTGATGGCATCTCTCGTGTTGCTTATGATATTTCTGGAAAACCTCCAGCAACCATAGAGTGGGAATAAGCTTAAATGATGAGCAATGGATGCGTTATGCTATCAGGCTCGCACAACGAGCTGAAGACCAAGGCGAAGTGCCTGTCGGCGCAGTTTTAATTAAAGAAGAAAACTGTATAGCAGAAGGTTGGAATACTCCAATTCAAAAACACGACCCCACTGCTCATGCTGAGATAATGACTATTCGTCAAGCAGGAAAAGTTTTAAATAATTATCGATTAACAAAGACTACACTTTATGTCACATTGGAACCCTGCGTAATGTGTATGGGTGCTATTTCACATGCTCGTATTGAACGATTGGTTTTTGGAGCATTTGACCCTAATCGCGGCGCTGTTTGTAATACCCTACAATTAAGCGACGCACCTTTTCTAAATCATAGAATAGAATGGCAAGGCGGTGTATTAGAAAATAATTGTTCTAGCTTATTGAAAAGTTTTTTTCGCTCAAAAAGAGAGAAAAAATAAATTTCAAAGTTACTCCTTCCTCAACGCTGCCTAACGCACAAGGACTATTTTCAGCAACGCATTTAAGTCATGAATAAAGATATGTCCACTAATATACATTGGAAAAAAATGGAGGGAAAGAAGAACCTTATTTTGGTGTTATTAATACTTGTGAACGACATTTTAACCAAAACTATTCCCCCCAAAAAATATTTTAGATTTTGGCTACTGAGTAGAAAGGCTTGTTATCCCTTAATGCAAATTCATTGATTTTAATGAAATGACACAGATTTTTGAACACTATCAAATTAAAAATATCAGCCTCTTTAAATCAGACGATGACCTTTCTTCATTAAAAGGATATTTCAACCTAATACATTCCTGTATCGTTTTTCAGTATATTCCGATTGATAGAGGTAGAGATATTTTTAATAATCTTTTAAGTTTCCTTGAGGAAGAAGGAATATATGCTATTCAGCTCACCTATGCAAAAACTATTTTTTCAGATACATATGGTGCACTCAAAAACAAACCAACATACACTACTTCCTAATATACTCGTTAGTTGCTTTTTTATAAAAATGGCCACTGCCATAAAAGATTAAAGCTTACTCCAGAGGAACTCCTTGCAGGGTTAATATAATTTATTGTATCTTTATATTTAAAGTTCACTGTCCAGTCTGTTCTTAAACCTGTGTAGATTCCTTTAGATTTCCAATCAAACTGAGCGCCAAAATTAAGAATGTCTTTGTTAGTATAACCATCGTCACTTCGATAATTTTTATACCCTGAACTCAATTTTAGATTGACTGGAATTGTATTTGGTTTATAGATTAATCCGAGTGATGATTCTATTTTATTAAGATTGCTTTGATAATCACTTGTTGAATATCTATCAATACTATAACGATAGGATGAAATAAGCGAAAAAAGATTATGAGGAAATAACGTACTAGTGACGTACAAAGTTTCTTGGCGGAAGTCTTTCTGATTATCAATATGACTTTTTGAAGAAAATTGTTTAACCTCCGTTGAGAACTTTAAGTAATTAGCAATAAAATTAAATTTAGTTTTGAATGAGCTTAATGAACCATGATAAGTCTGAATGTAGCTAGGAACTAAAAATTTACTTCTTTCTCCAAGACCATAAGTGATAGAAACTTCTGTAAAGGGAGAAGAAGTAAGAGGATAACTAGATTCTATTTCATACCAACTGTCAAAAGAATAAATATCGTTTGGATTGTCGGTAACGTTGCTCCAGGATTCTAAATACGTTGCTTTAATTTTAAGTTTATCAATATTTAAAGATAACCATGAGTCATAACCTGCTCGACCTTTTTTCTGGCTGTATTTTGAATTGAATATCCCTTTATATTGTTGACCAACAGAGTAAAAGTTAAAACCATAGCCAAAAACACTCCTTTTGCCGCTGACTCCAAGTTGTAGTAAATACTTATCCCAGTCTGAAAATTCATTATTAGTATTTTCACCGAAATTACCATAAACAAGCTCTCCCGTCCCTTGTAAAAAATCAGGTAATAAAGATGCTTTCATTCCAAGACGCCATGAGTTTGAAGAAGAACCCTGCGTAGAATACTTATTGCTTTGCTTTTGAGACTTCTTTACGTCAAAGGAAAAGTCATACTCTTTAGCTCGAGATATATTAGCTAGAGTAACTTGCGAATGAAACAGTAAAGTACTAATTAAAAAAATGATTTTGAATGCACAAAATCTCATTAAAAATACCTTGATTAAAAAAAATTACATTTCGTGCGAAATAGGATCGAGGGCTATCTTATATCACACCCTACCTGTATGCTTTATAAACCATGTATAGACGGTGTAAATCTCATTATCTTTAGCTTATAAGCTTTTGTATTTCATTAAGTATAGCTATAATTAAAAAATAGTTATAAATAACTCTAAATGTGTGATCTTAATGCTATAAAAGAAAATATTTTCATCAGATACAGTTTATTTTTTTAGATTTCATAAAAAAATTAAATAAACCAAGTGTTTATAAAAAATCAACTATTCTTTCTAAACATAGGTGTAATTATAACGTGAAATATAAATTGATAGGTTGAGCTACCGTTTCTATAGTAAATTAACACAACTTTTTTTAACAATACTGAGTTAACGACTGATGGACTAGACTATTAGTCTCAACATAACCACACCTTGCTTCACTTTAGTATCACACCGTTCAACAATTATTTTTTAAAACACAAAAGATGACTTATAAATTGTCTCATTTAAAAGATTTGGACGCGCCTGTAATAGTTTTATTTACTGGTTATTTAACAAGCAGTAGCTTTTAGCTATTTCTTTGCATTAGTTCAAACTATGTTTACGCATGGTATGGCTGATGGGGAGTTTGGTTTGTCTCTCGATGATATTGTTTACAGCTATTATGGGAATAGATCAGGCACGGTATTAGAGAGAGTCCAAGCTGAATGGTTCTATGAAGGATAATGCAACTGGGCATGAACGTAACGCTGCCGAAGGCGGGCGGCTATCGAACCTATCATGGGTCACCTGAAAATGGATTTCGGATTAAAACGAAATTTTCTCAAAGGCATTGCAGGCGACAGCATCAACCTGTTGATGGTTGCCTGTGCCTGGAATATGGCAAAATGGATGAGGCAAGCCATTTTGTTTCTTTTTGCGCTCGTTTTTTCACTAAGCCTAATCCTCACGAACGCAAGAAAGAGAAATATTTTGCTTTTGAGACGGTCAGGAAAATTTTTGGGGAATTTTACAGTTTCTGAAAGCCAGTTCCAGGGATTTTTTCAGGGCTGACTAATTAAAAATAGTATTCAGGTTGCTTCAGTGGTTTCGCCAGCTGCGACTGATTTGAGGATATTTGCTATCGAGAATGTAAATTATTTACATTCTCACGCATTCCACCATTTACCGCCAGAAAAATTCCGGATTACGGGTTAAACTGTCCGCTGGATTTTATTCCATATTAACTGGCAATGGAAGTACATAATTCAAGCAAAATACCAGAAGGACAACGCATATAAGATACCACTTGCCCCCAAGGTTTCGTTTCAGGTGCTTTCAACTCAACAGCACCAAACTCAATTGCTCTATTATGAGCCAAAGCCACATTATCAGTAACTAGAGCGATTTCAATACCCAATGGTTTGTCAGACTTAGAAGCACTAACATACTCACCCTGAAAATTTGATTTTCCCAGCTCGTGAGAGGCAAAGGATAACACTGTTTCGCCAGTATCAAGTTCACCATAGTCTTTTTCTTCGGTTATAAATTTTCGCTTCATATCAAAGGCTTTTTCAAAAAAAGACAATGCCTTATCTACATCTGGAACATAATTTATTGTATACCCAAACCTTACCACTTATTGACTCCTATTCTTTTACAGCTTCAGCTACGAAAATTTTAACATTTTTAGTGTCAATATCTTTTTTTTCAACAATCTTCAAATGCCTTCTGTTCTTCCCTTTACCTTCGAGCATTCCACCGGGATCAGGAAAACTAACCCCATTACTAAACTCAATAGAAATATGTTGTTTGTAAGGGAATATACCACCGACCAATGAATTGGAAAGGTTAAAAACTATCCCTCCATATTTTATCTCTTCACTTAATTTCTGATTTGCATTGAGGAAGATCTCTCTTATTAGTTCGATTATCTCAACCTTGTCTGGTTCTATGGACTGCAAATCTTTCAAAAAACCATTTACTCTATTATTATCTGAAAATTCCATATTTCCTCCGCATAGTTTTTAAGGCTTAACGAGGCTGTAGAAAAATCTCTTTTTATAGAAAATATTGATTTTTTTGAAAAATAAATCTTTAAATTTCAATATATTAAAAATAGTAATTTATAGGTTTTTCTACAGCCTGAACGCCTGCTTCATTGGATGCCATAAGTGACGTGGCTTTTGCGGCTTTCGCAAAATCGAATAGCCAAGGGAACTTCCCCAATAGGCTCTCACAGAACCGTACCTGAAACTCTCACTTCATACGGCTCCTATTAATCCTACCGTTTCATTAAGCACGGTAGGGTGAGTAGTTCTTAGAGAGGAAAAGTAAAGCGCATTCCATCGTTTACCGCCAGAAAAATGCCGGATAATGCTATCGCTCATCTAACTTACGTTTCCAGGTTAAGGGTTAAACTATCCGCTAGATTTTATTCCATAAACTGGCAATGGGTGTACATAATTCAAGCAAAATACCAGAAGGACAACTCGTAAGTTGAATGAGCGATAGCGTTATCCGACATGATTCATCAATCATTGACGAGCAAGCCAAAAGATTGAAGTTACCAAACCTTCTCTTCTTTAAAGATACTTCCGCCCACCTTACACCTACGAATTGCCTAGTATTATTCTTGAATAATCAACATTTGATCTACTTCAATAACATCCTTATCTGAAATATTATTTAACTGTAATAGCTGATCTCGACTAACTTTGAATCGACGAGAAATTTTATTGATCGTATCACCATATTTCACTTTATACTTTTTTTCATTTACCCCGTTTTTATCACTGGATATTTGGGCAGGTTTATCTTCTGCTGGCTCTTTAGTCCTTTGGTTAGCAGCCTCAAGCTCAGCTTTGTGTTTTTCTATTTGAGCAGCAAGATTTTCTACTTCAGCAGTAAGGACTTCTTTTTCTTTTTCTAACTTTTCTGTTGACTCAGAATCTAAAGATTGCAGTTCAGGTATGGAAATTTTAGTTGCTACTGATTCAGTACTCATTTGCTCATTTAATTCTGCTGGCAAAACTTGAACTGTATATTCGCCTGGCTCTAGAACTGTTTGATAAAACCATGCACCAGATTTATCAATATCTATTTTTGTAGTTTTCTCGCCATTTAACATTAACTGCAAATAGCTATTAGGCTCGCCATTACCAGAAAGTTTTAAGATACCTTGGCTTAGATCACTTGTTACTGGCTTGATAGTTGGCAATATTATATTTTTTACTTCTTCAACTGGTTTAGCAACCGGCCTAGCTTCTTCTACTGGCTTTTCCACTGGAGAAATTGCAGCTACAGGTGAATTGACGACTTCTTTTTTTGATAGTTTTTTTTCTAGGATATTAGCTGAATCAGCTGTTTTTATCGCTGGGTTTTCTTTAATTATTTTTTCAGGTTCTAGTGGTTGTGATTTGCTTTTGTAATATGTTGGCGGCTCAGTTTCATCTATTTTTTCAGCTGCTTGATTGGAAAGATAATCTATATCCGTCACACTACCTTTTCCAAGAAACTGCCAGAGAAAAACCCCTGCTAATAAAAAAACGGCGACAACAGCCGCTTTATCTACAAATTCTAATTCAGAACTTTCATGTAATTCATCAGACATTTTCTTATCCTATTTTGTTGTGATAGCAAAAAGTCGCACAAAAACTGCTTATGCGACTTTCCATATCATCTATAAGAATATCTATATTAATTGTGAATAAGGAGGTTGACAGCCCCCAAATATTCAAAATGTAGCCAACCCAAAGACTGGATATTCCATTCATCAATTAATAGATCTACCCTTAAGACTATTTACTTATAATTTTTTTTGCTAGATGATTAGTAATTGTTCTTGCTGCATCTCTACCACCTAGACCAAAAGCTAGAGCAAGGGCAACTGCTACACTACCCAATGTAAAACCAAATGCCATATTAACAATATTGTCAGCTAGCCCCATTGCTTTTAAACCCATAGCTAAAACTAGGCCAATAATAGCAATACGAGCAATATTTGCTACTCCAGGGTTGCCAGCAGCTGATAGTTTTTTATGTGCCATTGTGCTAAGGAAATTACCTATAATTAAAATAACTCCGCCTACTAAAATTCCTCCTCCAAATTGCAACACTTTAGCGAATATTGTAGAAATAATATCAATCCCCAATACATTAACAGCAGCCGTTGAGGCCGCCATCATAGAAAAGAACATAATAGTTCCTCCTATTAGCTTAGTGGGTGTGAAACTTTGAGAAAACATACCTTGAACACCTAGCTTTTGTGGCATTGAATCTATTCCCATGCCATCAAGTAAGCCAGTCAGCATAAATACAACAAATTTAGAAACATAGTAAGCTACTAGTAATATTATTGCTGCACCAATAATATTCGGTACTGCTGACATTAGATTTTGAATCATCGCTGATGCCGGCTCAGAAATCGCTGGAATATTTAATACGCCTAGAGCACTGACAATAATAGGAAGTAAAATACCACCAAAAATAAAAGCACTTCCAAAAGCAGAAATTTTTATATCCGAATTTCCCGTTTTTTCAGCAATTTGATCATCAACCTTAGTCAGTGCCATGCCAACCAATTGTGAAACAATTTTTGCAATAATCCACCCTGCATAACCAATAACACCAGCTCCAATAACGTTTGGAATGGCATCCATAAATTCGTTTAGCATTTCTTTTAACGGCTCTAGGACATCTGTCATTCCAAAGTGCTGTAAGACTGCCATTAGAACAAAGATGGTCAGTAAACCTTTTATTAACGAGGTAATCGGAGTCGTTAAATCAGTAATTGAACCGTCTGTATTGGTTTGTTTTAAGAATGAGACATTCGATAAAATACGTCCAAAAAAACCGGTAATTATTTTTACAATAATTAACCCAACAATAAGAATAAATAATCCAACCAAGGCATGTCCAAGTGCCCCTGATCCTGCTTCTCCTAGGAAGCCAGTTAGTTTACTGCTAATATCTGACATAGTGTTTTCCTTAAAAAAATTGGTAGAGTGAATACTAAGGTTACTATATAAATAGCTAAAAAGTATAGATATATTTTATTACCACTTGACAAGACAAAAAACCTGAGCCCTCTTGAGAGCCAACAAAACACCATATTTTACTGCAAGACGAAGTATCGAAATTATTTTTGATTAGCTAAAAATATTTTCTACTTCATTATAATTTAGCTAATAATAGCTAAAGAACATCTCTATGATAAAAATGGAATATTATGTCAGATTGACTCCACTCTTAGCCATGAGTGTCACTAGTACATCAACGCTCTCATTCTTACCTTGTTCTAATGAAAGTGCTCGTTTATTATAGTAGTTAGTTTGTAATTGACCTTCATTTCATGCTCGCTAAAATATTAATAGGGTATTTAATTACATTTCAATCAGTTATATTAACCTCTTATCATATCCAGAGCAGTCACTAAAAAAGATAAACAATATATGGATCAAATACGGTGTTTAAGCAGACTATTATGGCGAATCATCAAAACGGGTAATCGATCACTTGTTTTAGGATGATGAATTAAAACCAGAACTGACTGCTCGTAATTTTGATACAAATACCTTTTTAAGTATGCTAGAGAATAAAAAGATACGTTATACAAAATGGTACATAACACTATTTTTGTTGATCAGCAATGCGACAAGAGTATATGCCCTTGATATTTCAGGTTATGCAGGAATTGAAAATTTAGGTTTTTTTTATAACCCCATAGACAGCCAACAGCATAACTATTACTTATCGGGTAGCTTAGAACCAGAAATTTACCATGAATGGGACAATGGGTTGCAAAGCATAGCGTTTGTGCCTTTTTATCGCCTTTCTCAACATGATAGTAGAAGAACTCATTTTGATATACGCGAGTTAACTTGGTTAAAAGTAGCGAACGAATGGGAGCTAAGAGTCGGGGTTAGAAAAGAATTTTGGGGAGTCACGGAATCTCAGCATTTGGTTGATATTATCAACCAAACTGATCTGGTTGAAAATTCAGATACAGAAGATAAACTGGGGCAGCCAATGATCAATCTGGCCTTGATCAGAGATTGGGGAACGATAGATTTATACTTATTAACAGGCTTTAGAGAAAGAACTTTTGCTGGTAACGAAGGGCGATTCCGTTCAACCCCCGAAGTTGATACAGGTGAAGAACGTTACGAAAAGCATGGCATAGAAAAACAGTTGGCTTATGCAATCCGCTGGTCACACTCTATAGGTGACTGGGATTTAGGATTTTCTCATTTTTATGGAACTAGTCGTGACCCCACCATTCAAATAGAGACAGATAATGGAAACATCCAATTAATCCCTTATTATGAAATGATCCACCAGACTGCTGTTGATATTCAAATGACAAAAGATAGCTGGTTATGGAAATTAGAGTCTATTGTACGGTCAGGACAAGGAAAAACATATTATGCTGGAACAGGGGGATTTGAATATACGTTTTATAGTGTTTTTGAATCAACGATAGACGTAGGTATAGTATCTGAATATTTATATGATAGTCGCGGAGGGCATGCCCCAGTAATTTTTCAGGATGATTTTTTAGCCGCAATACGACTAGCCTTTAATGATGTACAAAGTACAGAGGTTTTAGCCGGCATTATTTTAGATAGAACAAGTAATACTAAGTTTTATAATGTAGAAGCAAGTAGACGGTTTGGTGATAATTGGAAAGCTGAACTGGAAATTCGTTTTTTTAGCTCCGCACCAGAAAATGACCCTGCCTACATACTTAGAGATGATGATCATTTACGCTTTGAGCTTAGGTATTATTTTTAATTGAGTTATGTATGTTGACGTATAAATATTATCTAATTAAACTGATCCGTTCAGCAGTAAAGTTCAATAAAAGAGCTTAACTCAAAAATATATTACGCTAAAAATTCTAATTACAAAATGGCTTTAATTTCTACTAGCATAAAAAACAGCAACTTATCATCAATAGTTGTAATAGCCTGCCTATTCCTGCTCTTTATTAATCTATCATCTTGTTCTCAAATAAAGCCAATAAACACACAGCATAACTTTGCAGAGACGGGTTTGCAAACAATTGATACCTTAGATGTTTATGCTGAAGGCAATATCATTCATGCACTTTTATCAGGCATGGATAAAAAATCCCAAGCCCCTGCTTTACGGTACATCAATTCTTTAGATGCTGGAAAAACATGGTCCCTACCAGTCACTGTCAATAAAAATCTGCCGAAAGTTATAAAATCTAAAAGAGGTAATGATTTTCAGGTTGCAGCTCACGGCGATAAAATCATGGCTATTTGGCAAACCCAGGGCGGAGAACCTTGGTCTGGCATACTCTCAGCAGCTCTTTCACTAGACCAAGGAAGAACCTGGAATAAAATTCCTAGCCCCGTTGAGAATAAATATTCAAAAATTAATCAAGGGTATTTTGATATTACTGCGGATTTACACGGCACATTCCATATCACCTGGTTAGATGACAGAGAAGAAGCTGGAGATACACAAGGACTACGATATGCCAGTTTTCAATACATAAACAAAGATTCTACCTGGACTTACCATAATGATTTAGAAGCAACTTCCTGTACTTGTTGCTGGAGTAGCATTACTGCAGATAAAAAAGGCAATATCCATGTGCTTTTTAGAGACGATAATCCTCGTGATATGATGATCATCTCATCTTTTGATGCTGGAAAATCCTGGAAAAAAGCTAACCCAGTCTGGGCTTTTGGCTGGAATTTTGTTGGCTGTCCTCACCAAGGGGGGGGAGTTGCGACAACACAAAACAATGACGAGACAATATTACATAGCGTAGTCTGGAATGGCAATGAGAGTAACCGTGGTTTATATTATAATCAATCAAAATTAAATAACGAAGCCCTTTCCCCAATCGTATCATTAGGAGATGAAACCAGTGCTTCTGGTGATATTGCAGTGATAGATAACAAACAGATTGGAGTCGTATACACTACTAGCACAACAGAAAATACTAACGTAATGACAAAATTATCCTTGGATGGTGGAAAATCCTGGCAAAAAGAACAGCGTTTAACAAGTGAAGGAGCGGAACCAACACACCCCAGAATCATAGGCACGAATGATGGTTTTCGTTTTTTCTGGACAGAATGGCTAGAAAACGGAAATGCTATGCTAGTTATGTCCGAGCTTAAGAATTAAAAATACCGTTTAACATTAAAGATTTATTTAAGATTATGAAGAAAATATTATTTTTACTATTAACTGCTGGAATAACATGGAGCCAATGGGTTTCAGCTCATGCCATTATGGTCAAGTCATCACCCGCTAAAGATGAATCAACCAATACTATACCAACTCGTGTAGATGTATGGTTTGATGCGGGTGTTGGCCCTAAATACACTTCTTTAGCTGTAGTTAATTCTAAAGGAGAGCGTGTGGACAACAAAGATGGAGAGCTTGAATCGCGAGACAAATCTCACCTTAGTGCCACATTAAAGCCAATAACACCAGGGCGATATGGTGTTAGATATCGTGTTCAATCTGAGGATGGACATATTGTTACCGGAAAGTTCTTTTTTGAAATCACCGAATAAACTCACATTATTTCTTCTATTTTAAACCCACGGGGGCGTTGTGAAAAAATCATTGCTTAATTGGTTGCTATTATTTTTTTTATTATTTAGTTTCCAAAAAATTGGGCTAGCTCAATCCCCTTCTCTATCAGACCCAACAAAATCATTAACCTGCTTGATCACAACAGATTTTTATATTGTTCACCTCACAGCATACCAACCACCAAAAAAAGACTCTAAATCAAAAAAAAGACATACTTTTGAACCCTTTTGTCAAGAACTCCCTGAGCACGGCACCAGCTTTTTAGCGATTGATTTTATTGATCGTGATTTACGTAAGATGCCAATTGGGATGAGCGTTATTGAGTTAAAAGAAAACCCGGAAGGTGGGGAAATGATTGATGGTAAAATTCTTGCTGAAACGCCAGCCCAAACTTATAAAACTGGCGTTTCGCAAATCCAGGTGGATTTTCCAAAACCTGGTCATTATGCTTTAATCGCAACGGTTGGCGACGATATGTTTGCTGATAAAATTCGTATTCCTTTACGCGTAGGCATAGGTTCTGAATTTAAATGGGAATCTCTACTCCCATATTTATACCTGGCTATTATTCTCTTATTCTCTTATGGTATCTATCGTTTTTTTATTTATCGTTTTAACAAAAAAAACTCATTAAAATTCTAACTACCCACTCATTTAAGCATGTTCCTAAAAAGCGCAGAACTTAACGCGCACAGCCTTGTTCAAAATAAATTCCTGTTTATTTTATTTTTTTTAATTACAACTAAATTTGCTCTTGCAGACTGGAATTCAGGCGTAACTATAGAAGATGTAGCAACCCGAATTGCTGTTAACGTTCTTGATAAAGGGATACAAGTTACTATTGACCTTAAAGCTAACGCAGTCAAACAACTAGAAAAAGGTGGGGCTCAGCAACAACCGATGACTGTTGATAATTTTTCACTATCTGTAATTGAAGTAAATGCTAAACAGCAGCTAATTCCCATTATAAAAAAATCACAAAAGAAAAATAATAAAGCAACGGCTTCTGGCTCAACTATTGATGTTTTTTATCCATTTCCCGACGATACTAAACCAAAACAAATTAGTATTAATCCTTCGTTTAAATTGATTAAACAAGCTGGAGAGCAATACATTATCACCGTTTCTCATCACGGTTTGCCTGTCATTGATCATGGTGTATTGACTCAAGCAGAAACTCTAAGCCTCAATTGGCAAGATCCTTGGTACAGCCATTTCCTTAATCCAGAACTAAAACGAGACCATAACGATCCTGTGATGGCCTTTCTATATATTGAGCCACGACAAATCAAAAGTGAATTTGTTATTAGAATAAAAGAAATTGCTGACTGGGCAAATCTTGAATTACGTGACGATGTAATGATTTATCCTGATGAATTTGCATTGATCAAACAAAAAGTTGGCGAATTTTTACTGGCACAAAATAATTTAAGTGCTGATGCTAAGTTGCTCTCTCCAACTTTAGAACGTGTAGACTATATCCGCATGGGGGCAGCTGACATTCAGGCATATGAACCGCAACAAGCCCAACGACAAGTCGCAACGTTGATTGGAGTCAGCCTAACTCATCAAACCAAAAATTTACCAGAGAAAGTGGAATGGAAATGGAAACTTTTTAACAAAAAAATCCAAAGAGTTTCAATTCGAGCATATGATCCAGCAGGTTTATTTGATAGTTATGTCACACCAGATTATCCTGTTTTCGAGTGGGAAAACATGCTTGCTGATATTGATCTAACAGAATTATCTGGCAGTCAAAAGGCTTCTCCTGTTCCTGTTGAAGAAAGCAAAAATACTTCACAGTATTATTGGTTATCCGCTGTTATTGGCCTCCTCCTTTTACCCCTTATTGGATGCCATTATATTAACCCTCGGTTTAAATTTTTTATACAACTATTCATTATACTCATCACTCTAGCAGCATCCTTTTCTCTTATAAAAACAGGCAAACTTAACGTGGCGATGAAGAGTATCAGCCTTGATGATGAAAATGCAAAGCCCATTCTGAAACAACTTCTATGGAATATTTATCAAGCTTTTGAATCTACTCATGAAGAAGTTGCTTACGATCAATTGGCTGATAGTGTAAGTGGAAATTTACGTGAAACACTTTACCTACAAAACCGCCAATCGTTTTTAGCCCAAGATGGCGCATGGTCAAAAGTTAAAAGTATTGAAATCCAAAAGTTAAGTAATCAATCTTCTATATTAGATGGTGCTTATTTATTTGATTGTGAATGGCTTGTTGTCGGTGAAGTTATTCACTGGGGACATCAACATCGCCGTGAAAATCTTTACCGTGCCAATATTAAAATATCACCACTAGATGGTTACTGGAAAATTTTCCAGTTAGAATCAATTGGACAACAACGAGTAGATGAAACAAAACCAAAGAAAGATAGATTCACGAAATAATTTCGACAAGTCATAACTCGGATAGTATTAAACCCTCATTCCTTAATAGCATTTATTGAGACACTTTATTTTTTTTACCGAATAAAGCAGGAGCTTTTTGCTTAGTTTTATCTTTCAGGCAAAAATATGCGGCCTCATCAAAACTCATTTTTAAAGACTGCGTGTTTTTTTGTTCAACCAAAAACTTTTTTGCCTCAACTGCAGTCAAATTTTTCATTATTCTTGTTGCAATGCATAAACATGGTTTTTCAAAGCGTTTTTTGTCTATGTCTTTATTAACTGAATTTTTGATTTCCCGTGCAACGCATTGTTCTGCAAATTTATGCTCAAACTTATGTTTTTCTAAGTCACTGACTTCAGCTCCATGGGTATGATCAAAAGAATTATGATCTATTTTTGGTTCGTCATCCGAGCAAGCAGTTAAAGTGATAGAAAGAACAAAGCTAACGAGTAAAGAAAAAATAAAACTATTGGGTTTGAAAGACTTTTTCATAAATAAAATTCAATCGTATTGATAAGCTGTAAAAATTATCAGCAGACTCTATCATTTAATAGACTTTTTTTCCAATTAAAGGCAATATATTAGTATATAGAACAGTTTTTTGATTTTTAAAGATCTTAGAAGTGAAGATTCAATAATTCCTTACTCCTAAGTTTTGGAACAGTTAAATAATATAAGGAAAACAAATGAAAACACCCATTGATATTACTGTTACAGGTGCAGCAGGACAGATTAGTTATTCTTTACTTTTTCGATTGGCCGCTGGTGATTTGCTAGGACCAGATCAACCAATAATCTTACATTTGCTTGAAATCACACCAGCGTTGGAAGCACTAAATGGTGTAGTAATGGAGTTGAATGATTGCGCTTATCCCCTATTACATAAAATTATCGTTACTGATGACCCTGAAAAAGCATTTGAAAATGTAGATTATGCCTTTTTAGTGGGGGCCAGGCCAAGAGGGCCAGGGATGGAGCGAAAAGATTTATTGCTCTGTAATGCTGAAATATTTTCAGTTCAAGGTAAGGCATTAAATAAAGTGGCTCATAAAAATGTAAAAGTACTGGTAACTGGTAACCCAGCTAATACCAATGCTTTAATTGCAATGAAAAATGCACCAAACCTGGACCCTGCTTGTTTTTCTGCCATGACTCGGCTAGATCATAATCGCTCAATTACTCAATTAGCTGAAAAAGCACAAGCCATCTCTAGTGATGTAAAAAAAATTATTGTCTGGGGTAACCATTCATCGACACAATACCCTGATTTACATCATGCAAAAGTTATGGGTAATGATGCCTTGCCTATTGTTGGAGAAGAATGGTTTCAAAATGAGTTTATTCCAACCGTTCAACAGCGAGGTGGTGCAATCATTAAGGCTAGAGGTCAGTCTAGTGCAGCATCAGCAGCTAATGCTGCACTAGATCATATGCGGACATGGATTACTGGAACTAAGAAGGATGACTGGGTGAGCATGGCAATTTGCTCTGATGGAAGCTATGGAATTGAAAAAGGATTAATTTACTCTTACCCCGTCACGGTAACCAATGGAAAGATATCTATTGTTCAAGGATTAGAAATTAATGATTTTAGTAGAAACAAAATGGATGTTACCGAGGAAGAGCTGCAAGAAGAAAGGGATGCGATTAAGCATTTATTTTGATATTTAAATCAACAATGTTCTCTCGTTTCTGTAAGAATACGTAAAAAATAAAATATTTCCTGATTACCCACAAGCTTCCGCCACTTTAAAAAGCTAAATGTAATCTTATGAAAAATAATGGTTATTTTTTAACCTGATCAAAGTTAAAAGTTTAAGTTAAATTTTCATTAATAGATATTTAT
>JAKIVF010000146.1 GCA_021647145.1 Methylococcaceae bacterium
TGAACTGGCCAACTATTTCTCACCCACTGACTGGCTCACTTTTGATTTTGATTTCAGTTATTCTAAATCACAATTTAGAGGCGATTCAGCAGAAGGAAACTACATACCTGGTTCAATAGAAACTGTTGTTGCAGCCGGTGCAACTATCCACGATTTCCATGGTTTTTTTGGTGGCCCTAGGTTACGTTTTTTTGGACCACGCCCTTTAACCGAAGACAACAGCATACGTTCCAAAAGCACACTGCTTTTATCAGCGATGTTAGGCTACGAATTTAATGAAAATTTATCTATTCAAGCAGAAGCATTCAATTTACTGAACCGTAAAGACAGTGCCATTGATTATTACTACACATCCCGACTACAAGGCGAAGCCACTGCTGGTGTGGATGATATTCACTTTCATCCTGTTGAACCCATTAATTTTAGAATTGGAATTACAATGAAATTTTAATTATTCATAACAAGTGTCTAACTGGAAGCATCTGTTCCATTGTAAGCAGTATATCCATCATAAATAAAAATTGATGAAAAAATATGTATTTCTGTGTAGTGTAAGTCTAGGCAATTTTCATAACCATCAGTAAAAGAGAACGGAAATGGATATTACTCTATCATGGTTGTTATTGGGAGAAAACTGAAAGCCTTCTCCAATACGAAATGAGTCTGAAACCACGCCCGTATTCCAACATAAAATGAGTCTAAACTGACAAAGTCAGGAAATCTGTTCATGATAAAGCAATGAAAGCCATCATGAATCTTAAAGAATTAAAAAACACCCAACAATTACAAACTTTTTTAGACGGAGCGCAAGCGATAGTCTTTAGTGTGCCGGGTAACAAAACAGCCCGGTATGGTTTTATCCAATCCACATTAAAACAGTTTCACTACAGAGCCTTAACTAAACGACAGAAAGGCATTGTCATCCGTTTTTTATTGCAAGTGACCGCTTATTCTCGGCAACAATTGACACGTTTGATTCATCAATACCTAAAAGCAGGTGTGGTACAGCAACGTGCACCACATCAACCAGCAGGCTTTAAACAGAAGTATACTGCCGTTGATATTGCATTGCTGGCAGAAATGGATGAGCGGTATGACACGCCTAGCGGAGCAGTGATTAAAAAGCTTTGTGAACGGGCCTTTACCGTTTTTAATGAAAGAGACTATGAAAATATTGCAGCTATTTCCGTTTCTCACCTCTATAATTTACGGAGTTCTAACGGCTATCAAAAACAGCGAAGAAATTTTGATAAAACAAAGCCTAGACAAGTTGCTATTGGTGAAAGACGCAAGCCGAACGCAGCAGGAAAGCCGGGCTATATTCGAGTCGATACGGTTCATCAAGGCGATCAGGACGGGGTTAAAGGGGTTTATCATATCAATGCAGTTGATGAGGTCACTCAATATGAAGTCGTGTTATCTTGCAGTCGCATCAGCGAACAGTTTCTGATCCCTATATTGATGGAAATGCTAAACACATTCCCTTTCAGTATTAAGGGTTTCCACGCAGATAATGGTTCTGAATATATTAACCATCAAGTGGCTAAACTACTGAATAAACTCCATATTGAACTGACTAAATCTCGATCAAGACAGAGCAATGATAATGCATTGGCTGAAAGTAAAAATGCATCGGTTGTCCGTAAAACCTTTGGATATAGCCATATTGAGCAGCACTGGGCTGACGAGCTTAATGTCTTTAATCGAGAGCATTTAAATCCTTTCCTTAATTATCATCGTCCCTGTTATTTTCCAACGATCGTCATTGATGATAAGGTCAAAGAAAGGAAAAAATATCAGTATGATAAAATGATGACACCTTATGAGAAGCTGAAATCTCTCGAACAGGCTGAAAATTATTTAAAAGAAACGCTCTCTTTTGAACAATTGGATAAAGAAGCTTATGAAATCAGTGATAATAAATTTACCGATCGAATGAACCTTGCTAAAAAGCAACTTTTTAAACAAATAAATGAACAGAAAAAAGCCTGATTTATAGAATTGGCATAAAAGGACTTTCAGACTCATTTGTTAATTGGAAAATACTCTGAATGCATATTTTAATTATTGAAGATCAACAAAAAACAGCTTCATTTATTGCTAAAGCGCTTACCGAGGAAGGTTTTGGAGTTGATATTGCGACTAATGGCATAGATGGACAGCATAATATTGAGCATATTCATTACGACTTAATTATTCTGGATGTGATGTTGCCCGAGAAAGATGGCTGGTCTATTTTGGAAGACTTGCGACTGGCAAAAAAACAAACGCCTGTCTTGCTCTTAACTGCAAAAGATTCTGTAGAAGACAAAGTAAAAGGTTTAAAACTGGGAGCGGATGATTATATGGTCAAACCGTTTGCTTTTTCTGAATTATTAGCGCGTATTCGTTCAATACTTCGAAGAGGTCCCGTACGAGAAATTAATATTATCAGTATTATTGATCTGGAAATTGATGCAATAAAGCATCAAGTCAAACGTAACGGCATTAGGATTGATTTAACGCCTAAAGAATTTCAGTTATTATTGTTAATGGCCAGAAGACAAGGCGAGGTTTTGTCTCGCACTTTTATCGCCGAACAGGTTTGGGAGATTAATTTTAATAGTGATACCAATGTGGTTGATGTTGCTGTTAGACGGCTAAGGCGTAAAGTCGATGATGGTTTTAGCCATAGTTTAATTCACACAGTCCGAGGCATTGGTTATGTTTTCGAAAAGCGCTAAAACTACAACGCAATGGTCTATAACAAGTAAATTAGTCATACTTTATGTCATCACAGCCAGCGCAGGTCTATTACTCGCTTGCGGTTTTCTTTATTGGATATTGCTAACTAATATCGACCATGAACATAAAGAGTTACTGGCTTCTGAATTGGCAGAATTGCAGAAAATTCTACAAAAATTGCCCGTTGACCAAAACGTATTAAAACAATTTGTAAGAGAAGGAATAACAAATGCTCATGAAGCTCATACTGCCTCATTTCATCCATCTTCAGCACATTATTCTTACTTTCGTCTGCTCAATTCACAACAACAAATAATTGTTGAAACAGAAAAGATGTCCTCGCTATTCCCTGCGACTCTTTTTTTAGACGATAATGCAGACTTTATGTCGATATTTAAAACAAAAACTCAAACAGATGATGGCCGGATATTCTTATTGACCTCTCGTTACCTAAATACAGCTAGTGATATAGATCGCTCTTGGTACGTTCAGGCAGCACTTAACGTAACGCAAGATGAAAAAGTCCTGCTGCAATATCAAAAAATGTTGGGCTTGGTCCTGGTCTTAGGATTTTGTTTTTCAACGCTTGCTGGTTTCTGGATTACCCGAAAAGGCTTAAAACCTTTAAATAAAATCACTCACGCTGTACAAGGCATTAGTATAAATCACTTAGATGAATCTATTTCTTCTGAAAAATGGCCAAAAGAATTAGCATTACTCGCATCCGCTTTTGATGAAATGTTAAATAGACTGAATGAATCCTTTGCAAGACTATCACAATTTTCAGCAGATTTAGCACATGAACTACGCACCCCGATTAATAACTTAATGGTAGAAACAGAAATCGCATTATCCAGGCAACGGACACTTCCGGACTATCAACAGGTACTAGCATCCAATATGGAAGAGTTTACCCTGCTTAATCGAATGATTGAAGAGTTACTGTTTCTTTCCCGAGCAGAATCACCGGAAACTGAAATACATTGTCATATTTTAATACTTGAAGATGAATTGAAAACGATTAGTACATATTATGAAAGCTTAGCCGCTGATAAAAAAATCGAGATTCAAGTGAGTGGCCGTGCTAAAGTTTTTGCAGATCCACTATTATTGCGAAGAGCACTAAATAACCTTATTGCCAATGCAATCTATTATACCGATATGCGAGGTAAAATTAAGATACAAGCGGTACTATCAGAACTTTATACTGAAGTTCATGTTTGTGATAATGGTATCGGAATAAATGAAGTAGATTTACCGAAAATATTTGACCGTTTTTACAGAGCAGATAAAGCACGGGTAAAAAATACGCAAGGAACAGGTTTGGGGTTATCACTTGTAAAATCAATTATGGACTTACACAAAGGTACTGTCACCATTAAAAGCAAAATTGGGCAAGGTACAACTGTTGTATTGCGTTTTCCACCCAAACAATCTGATAAATGACAAAATTGTAATCTCTTTGTCCCTTTTTTGTTGGTTTTCCCTGTATATAATAGTTATTTGAAAAATTCAAACAATATTAGGTAACTTAAGAGCAAGGTTGCTTCTTTCCTAAAATAGTTTTTTAGTACATTAAAATTTATAAAAATACTTATGGCAGATTATTTTCGGCGTGTAGGCGATTTTTTATTCCATACACGGAACCTTCTTTTTCCTGTTTTTCTAATTCTTTTTTTATATTTTTTTCCACCAGTTGCTTTAAATAGCCCAGGCAGTTATTTTTTATTGTATTTTGGACTCATTTCTATTCTTATTGGTCAGTCAATACGTATGCTTACTATTGGTTTGGCCTATATTATTAGAGGAGGAAGAAAGAGAAGAATTTATGCCAAAAACCTAGTGACGGAAGGTGTTTTTGCTCATTGTAGAAACCCAATGTATTTAGGTAATATTATGTTAGTCATAGGTTTTTTAAGCGTATCTGGGAATATAACAGGGTTACTTTTAGGTATAATTTTATTTTTAGCCATATATCGTCTTATTGTCCATAGTGAAGAATGTTTTTTATCAGAACAATTTTCAGAAAGTTACATTTTATATTGTGCCCAAGTTCCTAGATGGTTGCCAAATTTTCAAGGATTACAGGAAACCATCGCCAATTATAAATACTGCTTTGATTGGCCCGGCGTTGCTATTAAAGAATATGGTACCTTGATGACCTCCTTGATGACTCCACTGTTGCTAATAGGATGGAAATTACAATTATTGGGTTTATGGGATGATTATAAAATGCTAATTATTGGGTTCGCTATCATTATATTAACGGCTTATGTCAGTATTCGATATTTAAAAAAATCCAAAAAAATGATGTCGAAAAGAGATAGAAAATACAGAGGAAAAAATATTGCCAAATAATTTACCCCTTAAATATTATCTATCTACTTTTTATACTTTCTTGATAATTTTAAAAATATTTAAACCATGACTGATAAAGACGATATTTTTCAACAAACAAAATATCCTGAAGACTTTGTTTTCGACGAAAAGGTGGTAAAAGTTTTTGATGACATGGTGTCACGCAGTGTACCTTTTTACAATGAAATTCAAACTTTACAAACGCAATTGGTGCTAGATTTCGTTTCTGAACCCTCTTCAGTCGTTTGTGACCTGGGTTGTTCAACAGGAACAACGATTGACCTGATTTTAAAAAACCCGCTATGCAATGATTCCGTCCAGTTTATTGGCTATGATAATTCTAATCCTATGCTGAATAAAGCACGAAACAAACTGTCTGACGGTGTTAAAAATAAAAGAGTTGAACTTATAAATGCTGATTTAAATGCTTTACCTGAATTACCACCTTGCCATGTGGTTTTGATGAACTGGACATTACAATTCGTCCGCCCTATCGACAGAGAAAATTTACTTCGTAATGTGTTTAATGCTCTTAAACCAGGGGGGGCATTATTTATATCTGAAAAAATTTTAGGAAGCAGTCCACAGTTAAACAGACAGTATATTGATCACTATTTACAGTTTAAGAAATCCCGAGGTGGCTATAGCAATGAAGAAAATCAGCGTAAAAGAGAAGCACTTGAAAATGTTTTAGTTCCCTACCGTCTGGATGAAAACTACAGATTATTAAATCGCTGTGGATTTGAGCAGGTTGATACTTATTTTCGCTGGCTTAATTTTGCCTGCATAATTGCCGTAAAAACAGAGTAAATTTTCTTGTTTTAACAGAATACCGGTTACAACCATAGCCTGTATCTATAGCTGGGTCATGGAAATAAGTAATCGTCTAATATTTGGCTGTATTTTTGTTCATACTACAGACGCAGTAATAGACGCATAGCAAGGTACACAACTGTAGATGGTTTCCACGTTCTTCTTAACTTAAAAGTAGTGTCGCTCTGCGTGGAAACTATCTTTTAGTAGGTTATTTATTGCGAGTTGCCTTAAACCCGTTGTCAACAAAAAAGGAAGATAACATGTCTGAATTAATATTACCTGCTGAGAGAACTGTTTCAGCATCTCGCCGTCGTTTTGTAAAAGGCCTGGCTGCTGGAGGTGCGATGTTAGGCTTGGGTCTTACCCCGCAACTAAGTCAATCCGCTAGCAATAAGTCTAGCATCGCCCCGCAACTTCTACGTGGAACACGTTTTGATCTGACCTACACTCCACTACCCGTTAACTTTACCGGCAAAGAACGCTATGCTACTGCCATTAACGGTTCAGTACCTGCGCCAACTCTCCGCTGGCGTGAAGGAGATACCATTACTCTGAAGGTGACTAATCACCTTGCAGAAGATACTTCCATCCATTGGCATGGACTTATTTTGCCCAGTTCCCAAGATGGTGTACCCTTTGTTAGTGAAAATTTTAAAGGGATCAAACCCGGTGAGACGTTTACTTATCGTTTCCCTCTTAAACAAAGTGGTACTTATTGGTATCACAGTCACTCAGGATTTCAAGAACCCACGGGGGCTTATGGCGCGATTATCATCGATCCGAAAGAACCTGACCCTGTCAGTTTTGACCGTGACTATGTTGTATTACTGTCTGATTGGAGTGATGAAGACCCTAGCACTATTTACCATAAATTAAAAAAATCCAGTGATTATTATAATTTTCGCCAACGTACATTGAGTGATGCATTTGATGATATAACCGAACTGGGGTGGAGAAAATTTTGGCAGCAGCGAGGCATGTGGAACGAATCACGGATGTCAGACCGTGATATTTCTGATGTTACTGGCTATACGTATACCTATCTGATGAATGGTGCTACCCCCGCAGAGGGTTGGCTCGGCCTATTCAAAAAGGGTGAAAAAGTACGTTTACGGTTTATAAATGGTTCATCCATGACGTTTTTCGATGTGCGTATTCCTGGTTTAAAAATGACCGTAGTGGCAGCCGATGGTCAAAATATTGAGCCCGTGACGGTTGAAGAATTTGGCTTTGGTGTTGGGGAAACATACGATGTAATTGTTGAGCCAGAAGATGATAGAGCCTATACACTTTTCGCACAGTCTATTGACCGTTCAGGGTATGCTTTAGGTACATTGACCCCAGATCCTGCCTTAAAAGCGGAAATACCACAAATGGATGAAGCACCTATCCTGAAACATACTGATATGGGTATGAATATGGCGGGAATGAAGCATAGTGATCATAATATGGCTGCTATGAA
>JAKIVF010000147.1 GCA_021647145.1 Methylococcaceae bacterium
ATTTGATGCGGTGGAGTAAAAAAGGACTAACGAATTTTCAAGCTAGCATTGAAAAATTTATTGATTCACCTGATGCTTTAGTTTCTATGTTAAAGAAAGTGAATTTTTTATGAGAAAGTTGTGGGTCTACGATAACATCCTCATTATTCATATGCATAACCCAATAACCTGATCCTATAGTAATATCACCGTTTATACTTGGGTTAAAATATCTGTTATTGATGGTATCATAGCCATACAATACCCAGTCAGTCCCATAGACTCCATTGATATCATCACCAAATATGTCTGCAATAGTATTATGTTCTACTGGCTGGGCTAATGGCAGAGCAATTTGCATCCAAGTATTACTTGGGATGACCAATGTGGTGTCTGGGTGTGTGACTTTAAATTCAGGATGTATTATCCATCCAGGGTTTTGGTTATAGCTATGAGTATAAGCCCCTACCACATCCAGGCCTCCGCCTCGCTTGGTATCATTAAAATCTTGACGGGATAAATGACTAGGATCAGCATTGCCGATAAGTAAAGAACTTGTAGTCGGATAAACATTTTTATTGCCTGCATTACCAAAATCAGCATTGATATTGCCTCCTGCATTCCAGGCTGAAGTTGGTTGTGAAGGTTGTGCTGCTCCCACACCGACATTCCCGCTGATTGTAAACCCTGATAATGAAGGTAATCGTAAAGCTTGCCCTGAAGAGTCTGTTGAATATAAAGCATTATTAGCAATAAGGATAGGACCACTCAACCCACCTCCTCCACTGGGTGAATTGATGCGAATTGAATGACCGTTTCCGATAATAGTATTATGAGCAATTGTCAATCCACCTGGAATTGCACTTTGGTGATTTTGGCTCTGAATACCTGAGCCCGCTGAATTAAGAATAATATTATTGGTAATAATAGCCTCAGAAGCTGCTTGTATACCATTGTCGCCTGAGTTCCAAATAACATTTCCTTCAATAATATTCGGTGCATGACCATCCGTACCATAAACCAATATCCCCGGATAATTTATATCATGTATAACATTATTCCGAATAATATTATTATAACTTCCATCTTTAATTTCGATCGCGTCACCTTGCGATACACTTGGGCCATTGAGTTCATGTATATAATTTCCCGCAATTAGTCCATCTCTAAAAACACTTCGCGTATTCCCTGCTCCATCATTATTTGTACCTAAATAAAACCCCTCCCCTGTTCCACCGGTATGATGTATTTCGTTATCAATATAGCGGTGTCCCGTATTGATATCACCAGAAAAATTTGCGGTTACTGCCGCCTCAGCGGTATGATGAATATGGCATTTTTCCAATGTAATAAATTCTGCCTGTTGCTGAGAGCCATTAATATCCTTACTACCAATTCTGATTCCCATTGACCCACCCGTTATCTCAAGCCCTCGGAGAGTGAGATACTGAGCACCTTGAATATTAATCGTGTTTTGAGCTGCATTTGGACGGGTTATTGTAGCAACCTCCCCCACTTTTGAACGTATAATTATTGGTTTTTCTACAGTGCCTTTATGAGAAAATGACAGTTTCCGAACATCACTATAAATACCTTGAGAGAGTGTAACTATATCACCTGGTTGTAAACTATTTCCTGAAATAACCGTAAACCAATTATCACTAGGGCTTAACTGATACTCTACTGCTTGCACAGTCATTGATAAACCAATCAAGCAGAGTGGTACAAAAAAAACAACTCGAATATTTTTTTTCATAATAGGCTCTTAAAATGTAATTATTATTGAATAAAAAAGCTAATACAGACAAATATACTTGTTTTTTAAGACGATAAAGTTGTATGCAATTTGAAATATTTTAAAATTTAAATTGGCTCGTCCACTGGGCACTAATAATTAATAGGTATCGTGTATATAGAAGAAGTTTGTTCTTATGGAGGTATTAAAACAAATTAGCATTTGCTTTGACTCGGTCACTTGCGGCCGAGTTTTGATATTTTAATCAGAACTAAAAAGTTCCAAAAGATTTCACTACTTGTTGTTTTTTATTGGATTTCTTCGTAGCAACTTTATTTTTTTGAGCCTTTTGTTTATACTTAGCGTTACTTTTTAAAAGCATTAATAACTGATCATTTGGAAATGCTTTTAGTCCCTCGCTGATTATAGTCAGTGACTGATCCGCTTTTCTCGCTAACAAGGTGACTTTCGCTAATTCGCGGTATTGTGTTTTAAGGTCATCCAATCCACTTAAAGCATCCACATTGTTAGGGTAAGTTTGAAGAACCGTTTTATAAGATTCAAAAGCATTATCTCCATTAGGCTGCGTTAACTTCTGCATTTTTCGCTGTTTTTCTGCCAAAATTAATATTTTATTGATGATATTTTTTTTTGTTTCAAGTGCAGTAAAAATAGCTATTTTATGAAAAGGGTCATCATTAACGCCTTCCGATGAGAGGGTTAGAAGGTCTTTATTAATCTTAAGTGCAATAGAATAATTTTTTTCGAAAAGTGCCTTCTGAGTCTGTGAGTTTATTTGAGATAAAACTTTTTGCATTCCATCTTTTGCAAGAACATTGTTTTTATCAAGAGCAATAATCTCTTGATAACTTTTGTAAGCATTATTATTTGTAGGCTTAATAAGTTGAAGCCTTTCAATTTGTTGATCAGCTTGTTTAAACAAATGACTTATTCTAGCCAGTTTTATTTTCTGTTTTTTAGCATAATTAATTCTTGTGTCAAGGTTAGATAACTCCTTGTGGTTAGGCCAAGTTTTTAGACCTATTGAAACTGTTCGTTGACTTTGAGCCAGCATTCCTTTTGCCAACTGTTTTCTTGCTCGTTTTAAATAAAAGTTCGCAATAAATTGAAGTCCTTTCGTAGCACGCTTTTCGTTAGGTGTGTCTTTCAATATAGCGGTATAAGTTTCATAAGCATTATCATGTTTTGGGCGGGTTAATTTTAAATCACCTATTTGCCTTTCAGCTAGAGCTAGTTGAACCTCAATAGTTGGTGTGCTATTTTTTATTTCTTTAGTTAAAATCTTCTCTGTGAAAACTTCTTTTTTTGCTAGTTTTTCTGGATTCTTTCCTTGATAATCAGCACGTGCTAATTTCTGTTTGTCTTTGACGGAAGTACTCTTTAGATTATTGGATAATACAGTTTCTTGCTTGTTTGATATTTCTTTTTGTTTGGCTTTAACTGAAGTAATCTTCAGGTTTTTGGATAGTACAATTTCTTGCTCGCTTGGTATTTCTTTTTGTTTGTCCTTGACTGAAGTATTCTTCAGGTTTTTGGATAGTACAGTTTCTTGCTTATTTGGTATTTCTTTTGAGAATGAGCTTAAATGGTTCGATAAAAAAAATGTTAAAGCAATTCCAGTAAACACAAACCCAGATACGAAAACAGAAGGTGCTAGTGAAATAGTATTTTTTTTCTCTGAAATATCTATCTGATCATTAACAACTTCAAAAACTAATTCTGAGCTAATTTTACGTTTATTTAATAAGCAGCTTTGTATTAGCGATTTATCACAAATCCAATTAATGATGGAGGGGATGCCTTCACTGTATTCATAAATAATTGAACAAGCCTGCTCATCAAATATTTTATTGTTCTGTGTTCTACCGCCGGCTAAGTTTATTTTATAATTAATATAATCCTGTGTTTCTTCGGCCGTCAAAGGCTCAAGTATGTAATGTGAACTAGTATTTTGCAATAATTCATATAGACTTCGTACATTCTGCAAAAACTCTATGTTGGGTTGTCCAACTAAAATGATCTGCAAGACTTGGTTATCTTCAACATTTAATCCTAAAAGTAATTCTATGCCTTGCAATACATCAAGAGATAATTTATCAGCATTATCTATTATTAATAAAGTTGATTGACCATCTTGTTCTTTAAACTTGGTACTTAAAAAAAAACTAAGTTGTAGCAACATATCATAGCTAGTATCATTGCTGTCTTTTAAACCAAAACTGATCAATACTTGCTTAAAAAAATCTTGCGTAGAGTTAAAATGAACCGAAATTAACTTCGCAGTAAGAACCTTTGGGAAAAAGTTAAATAGATAATTAATAAAAGTGGATTTACCTACTCCATCTTCGCCTAGAACAAGTTTTAGCGAAATTTTTTGATTAAGACTACTTACTAAAGGTGGGAGCACCTTGGTATAATTTTGGCTTAGAAAGATAGGCTTTTCATTAGAATTCCCAACTAAAGAAAAGGGCATTTCTTGAAAACCGTAAAATTTTTTATACATAATTTACATATTGCATCTTACTTATTCCTTTTAGGAACAAGAGGTAATAACATCTGGAATGCTTTTTCCCTGCCCAAAATAATTCAGACAGTCAGGGTTTAAGCTTCCAATTTTCAGACTATAATAAAATTAAATCTTTATTAAAACCCTTAACTATTAAGTATCTTAAAACCAATCTATATTTATTGTAATATGAATTAATTCAAGAATTAACAACATAATATCACATAGATACTACATAGGATTATTGTGTGAGTCCAACTAATTTATCCTTATAAACAATTAAAGACAAGGTGCTTAAGCTTCTTTATAAAAAACATACTACTTTCTATCACGAATAAAGCAAATGAATCAATGATAAATAACATTTTTGTTGCAATTTTTCTACTTACTCTCGTATTTTTTTTTGAATCAGCAAATGCGTTTGACTTGAGAGCTCAACCTCGTTTTAAGTCTGGAATTCAATTTTATGAATTTGAACAAAAGGCTTTTCAATTTCCAGCGCGTGACGATCGGGGATTGTATCCGAACAAACAAAGTAAGATAGAATATAGTGACTGGGTACCCTTTGTAAGCGGTGGAACCACCCTTTTTATTGATCGGTTTTTTTTAGATTTTGATCTACAGTATTTATTTAATGGGCAGGCTACTTCTGACTTTTCAAGCCAGACTTTTGTAAAAGGAGGGCGGGGATTAGCTACAGATATTGTTTTCCAAAATAACAGCCAGCTAAATGCTGATTTTAATCGTTTTGAATGGGCAGTTTCTGCGGGCTTTGAAGTCATAAATAACCTAGTTCTTTATGGTGGGTATAAATACGCTGAAACTAATCATACTAGTAATGTCTTTGGAAGAATGACAAGCTTTCAAGCAAATAATAATATACCCATCCCCTCTTTCTCGGGAAGTACAATAGGTGAAGTTGATATTAATTTTGAATATGATGGGCCGTTTGTTGGATTAAACTACAATTGGGGGGTCAAGCAAAGCTTTTTGGATGGTGCATTTTCTTTTAATTTTGCTGTGGCTTTTTTGGATAGTCAGACAAAATTAGATATTTCAGGAATTTCAATAAAATCAGAATCAGGTCTAATAATCCCACTTAATTTTCAAGATGGTGAAAGAAATGATTACCAATATAAAGCTTTAAATGGTGAGAGTACTGGATATTCCATAGGTATTGGCTGGCAAGGATTTACTTCAATTAAAAACCTGACTTATGTATTAGGTGTTACTGGTTATCGTTATGAATTTGATGGAAGCGAAACTATTGAAAATCGAGTTCGACTGGATTTAGGCTTAGCATATTCTTTTAACTTTTAAAAAAATACTGTTTCCACCTTTTTAGAGCGCTTTTATAAATTATGGATGAGAAAAGCTAAGAGGCAAAATATTCAAGATCAAGGCGAAACCTACACGTAATTATGTTGTCTTAATAAAAACGCTACGTAGCTTTTTGTTCATTATAGATTGAAAAAGTGATGAATAGTTTTAGAAGTTAGGATTGATCAATGAACCAGAATATAGCAAAGTTAGGAGAAAAAGCCCCTTTATTACAAGCGTCTGACTGGATACAAGGAAACCTAACCAATCTAGATCAATTAATAGGTAGAGTAGTTTTAATTGAAGTATTTCAAGTCAACTGTCCTGGTTGTTTTTTATATAGCCTTCCACAGGCAATAAAACTTCATCAGAAATATTTTAACAAAGGACTCTTTGTAATAGGCTTAGCAACAGCGTTTGAAGATTTTGATAAAAATACCTTAAAAAACCTAAAGCTATTAGCAAAGCAGAATAAAGTGATAGGTGAAACCTTACGGGTATTATCAGAAAACAATCAATTAATTGATCAGCGATTACCCTATCATATTCCTTTTCCATTAGCCATGGATAAGATCACTATAGATAAAAAAGAAATCACAAGTAATGAGGTCTCTCTATTTATTGAACAACATTTTCCTGATTTTATTAATAATAAAAAACATGTAAAAGAACAAATTCAACTGAAAGTTTTAAACTATCTTCAGTCTCGTTTATCTATTGCCGAAACATTCAAACTATATAATTTGCAAGGTACTCCATCTCATATAGTAATTAATAAAAAAGGGGAATTAAAAGCTTGTGAATTTGGTCATTTTTCTGACCTGGAATGGCTTGTCTCTTCTTTATTAGAGGAATAAAGGTCATTCTGATTACCCTCAAACTAGCCTTAATTAAAGCATTTCCACAAAAGTTTGGTACTTAAATAGTCATAACTAGTAAAAGTACCAAATTTTTTATACCACTTCTCAGTTGTAGACATAAAAGTAATAGAGTTATTAAAAATAGACAAATTAGGATTAAAAAAAGGATCAGTTTGAGTAAGTTCTCTCTTCCAGTTATTCCTTAAAAGAATAAAATCTTCTAATTGCCATAGCTCTGCTTGATCTGGACAAGGATAAGAATAAGTCGCTTTGGATAATGCAGAAAACTTATGCTTAATGTTTGTATTTGAGCTTAATTGCAAAGCAAGGTGTATATCAAATCCCTGATTTTTATAATTACAATTGAATAAACCTACTCGCAAAAACAATTCCTTTTTTAACGCCATTAACTGCCATGGAACGGCAGAGACTTCATGATTAATTGCCATCCAGGCTCCATAGCCAAGGTCATTAGCATCACAGGAAAAATGCCATTGTCCTGCACAACCTTTAATCCCTAAAATTAGTCCACAGCTAAATAATTTTTCATCACTATAGTTGAGATTCCCGGTGACTAAACCTGTATTTCCATGACTACATTGAGCAATTAATTCATTAATACAATTAGATTTAGGGCGTAATTGACCATCTGCAAAAACAAGAATATCACCTTGCGCTTTAGTAGCTAATTTATTTAGGCGTTCAGGAATAGTTTTACTACTGTCATTACAAATTAATATTTCATCATCTATATGTTGTTGCCAAATAAGCTGAGTTGTTTCAATGGAGCTTTGTTGACTGACTAAAACAAGAATGGATGTTTTGGGACGTTTTATAAAAGGGTAAGAAATATTATGATAACCAGCAAACGTGGTTGGTTTGATCACTGATTTAATCTTCTGT
>JAKIVF010000148.1 GCA_021647145.1 Methylococcaceae bacterium
AATGGTTATTTTTTAACCTGATCAAAGTTAAAAGTTTAAGTTAAATTTTCATTAATAGATATTTATTATTTTTCAATACCTTACAAGTCATCTACTGATTCGGCGGAAGCTTGTGGGTAATCAGGTAGAAATTTGACCTATTGGGAGTAAACCTCCAAATAGGACAGATTCCGGTGCTTGTGAAAACATGGTATGGCGACTGTTCATATTGATGATTGGCCAAGCCCATATATATGCCATGCGCCCCAATGATTCCATATAGGCAGGGCTAAGCGGTGCGCCTTCTACGATGTTAGGTACGTCTGCTGCTACATTTGGAACAACGATACTCGTCGCAACTTGAGTACTTGCTACTTCAGCATTCACAGAAGTGAGGCAAAATATATTTAATAAGACAAATGATAAAACATTTTTTTTCATAATAAATCTCTCCTTTAGTATGTATATACTGACTAAATGTGAAATGAATTTTGCAATGCCTACATAGTTATAATAATTTGCGGTAGGCTATCAGAATAATGTGCAGTAACCACCTAATCCCCACATAACTTGATGCCGTTTGTTACTAACAAATTAACAATAACATGATTACCTGATGGAAAACTAGACTTAAAAAAACGTGCTACCTTAAGGTGGTCAGGCTGGGGGGGGCGGGATAGGTAAGGTGGAATTAGCCTTCTGAAACAAACGGATACGATTTTAAATGCTTTTACTGGAACAGGGCTTTTTTTATGCAAAGACCTG
This sequence comes from Methylococcaceae bacterium, assembly GCA_021647145.1. Classification (GTDB taxonomy): domain Bacteria; phylum Pseudomonadota; class Gammaproteobacteria; order Methylococcales; family Methylomonadaceae; genus QPIN01. The sequence goes on from JAKIVF010000148.1 coordinate 745, forward strand.
AACAGGGCTACAAAATTGACTTAAATTAACGAGGTTGCTTTTCGACTAATAATTAACCCTGTTACCACCAACCCAAATTATTAATGTGCTGTTGACTGGTGGAAATGCGAGGTGAACAAAGCCAGAAACTTTCGCTTTCAGGAAAGCATTTGTTAATGCGAACTTGAAAAAAACTTTGGATGCTTTGGAGTGTAAATGCCGAGTTGAGAGACCATTTGGTTCTGGTAATCAGCTTGGCAGGATGGGGTATCAGGGCAAAAGGGTTAGCTTAAGCGTTTACTGTATGCTCAGAAAAATATGTGAGCTTCATTTTATTTAGGCAACGGAGCTGGCTTTTTTTCACCGCGATAGCAGCCTTCGTTCAACCATATGAAGTAAATTAAATTTGTTGTTTTAACCTCAGGATTTACAAAAGCATCAACACAATGATGGTGGAATCTATCAGGGGAAGTTTGAGTTTTAGAATGCTGGCAATCTGCCATTTTATTGACATTTGACTAATCTAGGCAGGGATTATAAAAAAATTATAAGTAATAATTAGGTGTTTAAATTAGTGACTAAATTGTTTTATGGGCGGTTAAAAGTTGCCGCTTTATATCTGACTGAAGTCTTTCTTTACTAAAATATTCAAGTTTATGATAAGTGATGATATTTCTTATTTTAATAAAATTAGTAATTTTTTAGATTAAGCTATTGTTTTATGTAAATTAATATTTTTTTAGATGCTTTATTTAAAACCTACCTTAAAAATCATCATCGTTTCGGATAGGCTATTCAAAAATCTCTTGGCTAATCATAATAGGGTTTTATTAGTTCACCTTCAAAATCTATTTATCCTACTGATTATAAATTCTTAATTAAGTATGGCACGAGCTATGCTAGTAACGTAAGTAACAAAACTTAGGTACTAACGATGGCTATTAATTTTAACAATGCATTGGGTGTTCACCCTCAAGCTTTAACTTTACGTGAGAAAAGAAGTGAGGTTCTTGCTTCTAATTTGGCAAATGCAGATACACCAGGCTATAAAGCACGTGATCTGGATTTTCAAGCGGTTTTAAAAAAATCTATGCCGGCATCTAATAACATGGAGCAAACTCAACAAGGTCATTTTTCACCCAATGACCGGTTATTAGGCGCAACAATGATGTTTCGGAATCCTCAGCAAGCTTCTTTAGATGGGAATACGGTCGAGTCTCATATAGAACAAGCTAAATATGCTGAAAATGCGGTGCAATATCAAGCTAGTTTACAGTTTATTAATGGTCGTTTTTCAGGACTGATGTCCGCAATTAGAGGGGAATAATTATGCCGTCTATGAATATTTTTAATATTGCTGGTAGTGGGATGAATGCGCAATCATTAAGGTTAAATTTGGTTGCTAGTAATATATCTAACGCTAATAGCGTGAGTAGTAGTATTGATGAGGTTTATAAATCTCGACAACCTGTTTTTAAAGCAGAGCTGAAAAATGTGATGGATAAAAACGATGCTTCTAGCAAAGTTAATGTTGTAGGTATTGTAGAAAGCCAAGCTCCTGCCGTTATGGAGTATGCACCTCATCACCCAATGGCAGATGACAATGGCTATATTTTTAAGCCTAATGTTAATACAGTAGAGGAAATGGCAAATATGATGTCGGCATCACGATCATATCAAAATAATGTAGAAGTTTTAAATACAGCTAAGCAGTTGATGTTACAAACATTAAGAATGGGACAATAGGAGTAAAAAATGGCATTAAATTCAATTGAAACTTATCGAGATTTAGGGTTGGCACCGGTAGTAGCAGATAAGGAGGGAACTAAAAAACAAGAACTAGGACAAGATGATTTTTTAAAACTGATGACGACACAAATGACTCACCAGGATCCAAATAAACCGATGGAAAATGGTGATTTCTTAGCTCAGATGGCTCAATTCAGCACAGTAGAAGGTATTAGTAGTTTAAATAATTCATTTGCTGAGTTTTCTAGCTCAATAACTTCAGGGCAAGGATTAGAGGCGGCAACTCTAGTGGGTAAATCTGTCATGGTTACTTCTGATGAAGGTGTTCTTTCAGTCAATAATAATCTATCGGGAGAAGTTGCTTTAAAAGGGCCAACTGAGAATCTTAAAGTATCTATATTAGGTTCAGATGGTGGTGTATTAAAAACCCTTAATCTAGGGAAACAGGATAAAGGCAATATAGAATTTGAGTGGGATGGTTTGTTAGAAGACGGAACTCAGGCTAGCCCGGGAACCTACAAAATAGCCGCAGAATCAATAATTGATGGAGAAAATACTGTTTCTCAAACACTTATTAATGCAGAGGTAAAAAGTGTTGCGTTGGGAGCAGGGGCAGATGGAGTGTCATTAGAGCTGGCAGGTTTAGGTAAAGTTAAATTTAACGAAATTAAGAAAATATTTTAAGGAGATAATTATGGGTTTTTCAGTAGCTTTAAGTGGCTTAAGTGCAGCGTCTAAAGATTTATCTGTCACTGGGAATAATATTGCAAATGCAAATACTATTGGGTTTAAAGAATCCAGAGCAGAATTTGCTGATGTTTATTCAGCAAGCATAAGTGGTGTTTCAAAAACAACAGCTGGAGCGGGTGTACGAGTCGCAAATGTCGCACAACAATTTAATCAAGGCAATTTAAATTTCACAGATAATAACCTGGATTTAGCGATTAGTGGACAAGGTTTTTTCTCTTTAGCAGAGGATCCTGCATCGTCTAAACCTACGTTATTTACTAGGGGAGGGGAGTTTAAACTCAATAAGGATGGCTTTGTTGTTAATAATCAAGGTAGTTTTTTATTGTCATTTAAGCCTAATGGAACGACTGTTGATGAAGGGTTTAGTGAGGGTGTTTTTCAACCATTAAAAATTACAGCAGCTCAGGGAGCTCCCGTTGCAACAACAAAAATTGCCGTAAGTACTAATGTGGATGCTACTGAGATTTTGCCGGTTAATTTCCCTTCAACGACGACAGCAAGTCAGGTAGATCCTACAGATCCTAAAACCTATAATCATACCTCTTCAGTGACTATTTATGATTCTCAGGGGAATTCTCATATAGCATCTACTTACTATGTAACAAATAGAGAAAGTGGTGGTACAGGCACAGCAAATCAATGGGATGCTTACTTTTTTATTGATGGAGTTCCCTTTAATGCTGATGGGACTAAAGCTACATTGGCTGATCCAACGACAACACCAGCAACGGCAGCTCTTGCTCATGCACCAAATAAACTTAACTTTGATGATTCTGGAGAATTAATCACTGACCCTGCATTAGGTGGTCAGCCAGCTAAAGTGGCATTTGGGCCTATTGAATCAACAGATATTGATCCATCTTTAAATGTTGCAAAATTGAGTTTTACTTTTGACTATGGTGAAACCTCGCAATTTAGTACCAGCTTTTCAGTGAAAGGCTTGTCTCAAGACGGATTACCTGCGGGTGATTTAACAGGGATAGATATTGATGATGAAGGTGTTGTTTCTGCAAAATTTAGTAATGGCGGCTCAGATATTTTAGGTAAAGTTGCCTTGACAAGGTTTGCCAATCCTCAGGGCTTAACTAAAAAAGGTGATACAGCCTGGAGAGAGAGTACTGCTTCGGGTGATGGTGTGCCTGGGCAGCCTGGTACAGGTAGTTTTGGTAAAATTCAATCAGGTTCATTAGAAGCTTCAAACGTTGATTTATCTGAACAGTTAGTGCAGCTTATTATTGCTCAACAAGCTTACCAAGCAAATGCTCAGTCAATTACAACTGAGAAGACCATCATGCAGACAATACTTAATGCATAGTAAGTATATTATTTGAAATTGCTTATTAAAATTTATTTTGAGTTAATAACGAAGTAAAGAATGGGTAGGCTAGGCTAACAGCACTATCGTTAATCCAACATTTTAGCAAAATGAGCGTTGGGTTATCAAAAAGACTGCATCCCAACCTATATATTATATGCATTCCTTAGAAGTAGTTCATTATTTACCAAGTCTTTGTCTGTTATGCTTGGGTGACCGTCTGAAACTTTGTTTATTCTATGTAAACCCAAGTTTCTGCTCTCTGTTCGTAACTAATAGATATTAGGTTTCAATGGTTTTGAACAGGTTTTTAGATAATTTATAAAAGAGATAGTTGAAATGGATCGTAGTTTATTTATTGCCATGAGCGGAGCCAAGCAAACCTTGTTGGCTCAAGCTTCAAATGCCAATAATTTGGCAAACACTCAAACCACGGGTTTTAAATCTGATTTTGAGCAATTTAGATCTATGCCTGTCTTTGGTCCAGGTTTTCCTACCAGAGTCTATGCTATGACAGAAAGACCCGGTTCAGATTTAAGTAGTGGGTCGCTTCAAACGACAGGAAATGAGTTGGACGTTGCAATAAAAGGTGAAGGCTGGTTGGCTGTTCAAGATGAAAATGGTAAAGAAGCCTATACTCGATCAGGCGATTTACAAATTACGCCTGAAGGACAATTATTAACTGGCAATGGATTGCCGGTCTTTGGTGAGGATGGACCTATTGCTATTCCTCCAGCAGAAAAAATCAGCATTGGTACTGATGGAACCATCAGTATTATACCTTTAGGAGGGAATGAGACAACTCTGGCAGTTATTGATCGAATTAAAGTGGTTAAGCCTGAATTGAAAAATTTAGAAAAGCTGAACGATGGGCTAATGCATACTAAAGATGGAGTTGAGCTAGAAGCAAGTGCTGATGTCAGTTTGATTCAAGGTGTTTTAGAAGGAAGTAATGTCAACGCTGTCTCTTCGTTAGTCGAGATGATAGAGCTGGCCAGAAATTTTGAATTACAAGTTAAAGTGATGAAAACAGCAGATGATAACTCGGGTGTGTCAGCCAAATTGATGACAATGGCATAGTAAGTGCTTTTATCTTAATAATACAAAGCAAAAGACAAAAAATTGTCATTTTATAGTAGGAGATTGTTATGACAGAACGTGCATTATGGATTGCTAAAACAGGTTTAGATGCCCAACAAACAAGAATGGCGGTTATTTCTAATAATCTCGCCAACGTAAATACAATTGGTTATAAAAAATCCAGAGCTATTTTTGAAGACCTGGTTTACCAAAATATTCGGCAGGTTGGTGCTCAGACTACACAGAATACTGAATTACCAACTGGCTTGCAACTGGGTACTGGTGTTAGAACCGTTGCCACTGAAAAGTTACATTCTCAGGGCAATATGCAACAAACAGATAACTCACTGGATATTGCAGTGAGTGGTCGGGGGTATTTTCAAATCTTGATGCCTAATGGAGATATTAATTATACTCGTGACGGATCTTTCAAGTTAGATTCAACTGGGCAAATAGTGACTGCAGGTGGAATGACTTTAGAGCCTAATATCACAATACCAGCTGATGCTTCAAGCATATCTATTGGACGGGATGGAACAGTTTCAGTTATCCAGCCAGGTAGTGCAGATTCTGTTGAAGTGGGGCAAGTTCAATTAGCTGATTTTATAAACCCGTCGGGATTAAGCCCGATAGGCGAAAATTTATTTTCCGAGTCTGTCGCGAGCGGGGCACCTGCAACCGGAGTGCCAGGAGATGCGGAGTTTGGAGCTGTATTGCAGGGTTCATTAGAAACATCCAATGTTAATGTAGTAGAAGAATTAGTTAATATGATTGAAACGCAAAGAGCGTATGAGATGAATTCTAAAGCCATATCTACAACTGATGAAATGTTGTCATATGTATCACAACAACTATAGTGAATGGTATTAATATGAACTTCAAAAGAATACTAATTATTACTGCAGTATTTTCTATTTTGGTCGGATGTGATTCCTTGCCTAAAAGAGATCCAGCTTTTGCACCCGTACAAGCGGTAGATTTACGACCTCCTCAGACTGCAAATGGTTCTATTTATCAGTCCGGCTATGATGTCCGTTTATTCGAAGATCATACTGCTAGGCGAATAGGCGATATATTGACAGTAAAATTGGCTGAAAAAATGGCGGCTAAGAAAAAATCAGACCTTGCTAGTGCTAAAGATAATTCAATTTCAGTGACAGCACCTAATATTGCAGGGATTGACCCTTCCTTACTATTAGGTAAAGATTTAAGTGCAACGTTGGCATCCAATCATAAATTTTCAGGCAAAGGAGAGGCAAAGCAAAGTAACAGTTTAACGGGGAATATCAGTGTGACAGTGGTTGATGTTTTGCCTAATGGTAATCTAAAAATTCGTGGTGAAAAGCGTGTGACGCTTAATGATGGAAGTGAATATATTCGTCTATCAGGTATCGTTAGAACTATTGATATTGATGCATCAAACACAGTTTTATCTTCTAAAATTGCAGATGCAACAATGATGTATACCGGAGAAGGAACTGTTTCAGATTCAAATAAGATGGGATGGTTTGCTAAGTTATTTTTAAGTCCAGTTTTTACATTTTAAAGGCAGGTAATATGAAAGTTATTCTTATAGCTGTATTAGC
>JAKIVF010000149.1 GCA_021647145.1 Methylococcaceae bacterium
GACCGAGTATGACAAAGCAAAGACTAATTTGATTTAAAAACCATTGGTTTTCAAACTTTCCGACTAATGTGCCGACGGGACGGCAAGCCACCGAGTTTTGCTTCGCGATAAAGATTAGATTTATTTTATCAGTCCTGGATAAGGCTTAAATTTGTCATTCTTATGTTGACTACAGGCGGTCAATTGGTAAGTTTTATCATCAATTGTGATGCTTATTTTTTCTAGTGTTGTTGTTCTTTTACAGCGAGCACCTTTGGCTGTACTTCCCTGGCACTGACCATCATCACTTAAATCATTATTAGAAGCACTGCCTTTTGCTTTTTCTTGTTTCGTACTTGCGGTCGCTTTTGGTTTAGTGGTTTTCTTAACAGGCGTTGGTGATTTTTTGGGGTTAGGTGTTGTTTTAGTAGCAGATGCTGGTTCTTTTTGTTCTGTTAATTCTTGATTTTTTTCTTCTTGACTATCAATGGCTGTTTCAGCAAATATTTTTTTTCTAAAAATAACGGTAAGAGCAATTAAAAGGATGAGGATGAGATGCCCAATAGACAAAAATGAAGTCGAATCAGTATCTTCAGCTGCCAGCACTTGATTAGAGATTAGAGTAAAAGTTAATGTACTGATTGAAATAACTGTACTTTTTTTTATAAACATTCTAAACGGCCCTTTTTATTATTAAGAATTTTTGTTATATCTCAACGGATCATATTCTATTATTGATCAAAACCAACGGATAAATCACTGTTCTGTTACCGCTCGAATTATGATAATAATGTTAAAAATAACATGTTTAGAGGGGGGGTTACAACTATCTATTAAGAATTGAATAATTCCAGAGTGCTTGGTAAGAAAAATTCACTCACTAACAATTTTTGTTTTTGGATACTATAAACTGTTCTTCTACCCCATATTGGTTGAGCAATACTTATTTTATTTACGAGGGAGTTTGTCCAAAGGTTCTGCGGAATACAGCAAGTATTTAATTCTAATCGTTCAAGTTTAGGGTAAGAAAAGATGACTTCGCCTAAAGGTCGAGTACCTAAGTGAGAAAGATTGCGTTTAGCTACTTTAATGGTTTGTTCTGGAAGAATCGTTCTTGCAAGAATTAAAGGTTTTCCATTTGCGTGCAATAAAACTTCTCGAATTAAATTGAATTGTTGGTGAGGAAGTTTAAGAATATTACATTCGCTTAAATAGGCTGGTTTCCAGCGGTGGAATAGAATTTCAACAGTAACAGCTTGACCATAAAAATTTCGTAAACGCTTGGTTAAAGAATTTTTCTCATAAACCCACGAATATACATTAAAAGGAAGTCTCTGTTTTATACCGGGACGATTTTTTTTCCATTGTGGGTCTTGGGTCAATAAAAAGCTATTTTTATGCACTAAAGATTATACCTCTGAATATTGATTTGAATGGCCTAGCCAACGATCAATAATGGGTTGAATACTATCGGGGTATTGAGCGCAAATAATTTCAGCGGCTTCTTGTACAGGCTCTAATAAATCTGTGTCACGATTAAGGTTGGCAATTTTTAATTGCATCAAGCCTGTTTGCCTTGTTCCCATGACATCTCCTGGGCCGCGTAATTCTAAATCTTTTTCTGCAATGACAAACCCATTATTACTTTCTCTTAATATACCTAAACGGTGTTTTCCTGTATTAGATAAAGGTGATTGATACATTAATAAGCAATAACTTTCTTGCTCACCCCGGCCGACTCTACCTCTTAATTGATGAAGTTGTGATAAACCTAGTCGCTCTGCATTTTCAATTATCATCAGGCTGGCATTAGGGACGTCAACTCCAACTTCTATCACTGTAGTTGCAACTAGTAAATCATATTCATAGTTTTTAAAACCCTTCATAACAGTATCCTTTTCAGTAGATTTCATTCTACCGTGAACTAGAGCTATATTTACATTGGGTAATGCTTGGGTTAAATACTCAAACGTTTTTTCTGCTGCTTCGCATTGTAATACATCTGACTCTTCAATTAAGGTACAGACCCAGTAAGTTTGGTGTTTTTTTATCGTCCATTGTTCGATTTTTTCAATGATTTCTTCGCGTCGGTTAGATGGAATAACACTGGTAATTACTGGTTTTCTACCTGGAGGTAGTTCATCAATGATAGAAATATCCAGATCTGAATATTGCAACATTGCAAGCGTTCGAGGAATAGGGGTGGCAGTCATTATAAGCTGATGTGGTCGAGACCGCTCTGTTTGACCTTTTTCCCTTAATGCAAGACGTTGATGTACGCCAAAGCGGTGTTGTTCATCAATAATAATAAGGCCTAGATTATTAAAATTCACACTTTCTTGAAATAATGCGTGCGTACCAATAATGATATTAGCCGTACCTTGTTTAATTGTATCTAGCACTTGTTTTCGTGCTTTTCCTTTGATTTGTCCTGTTAAATAGACTATTTCTGTTGTAGTGCTACTAAACCACTGTTTAAAATTAGTGAGCAGTTGTTCAGACAGAAGTTCAGTAGGAGCCATTATTGCTACCTGGTATTGAGAGGAAATAGCAAGTAAGGCAGCATAAGCGGCAACCACTGTTTTTCCTGACCCTACATCACCTTGAACAAGTCTTAACATGGGATGACCAGAAGTGCAGTCATAAATAATTTCTTCTATGACTTTTTTTTGAGCATTGGTGAACTGAAAAGACAGGTTTTGAATAAACACTTCGCTTTGTAAATCGTTAACTTTAAAAACAGGTGCTTGCCATTTTTTTACCGTATTTTTGCTGTTTAATAAAGTTAAGTGATGGGATAATAATTCTTCAAAAGCCAATCTTTTTAGTGCGGGTAAATGACCTTGCTGGAGTTGCTCTGCAGTGATTTGTTCTTCTGGTTCGTGAATAGATAGTAACGCATTATTAAGAGAAGGGTAGTCATATTTATCTAATAAAGTTGGTGGTAACCAATCAGTCAGCTGTTGTTTATTTTTTAAACATAATTCCAATGCTTGGGCGACTGCTTTTCTAAGAGAGGACTGACGTAAACCGTCAGTCAATGGGTAGATAGGGGTTAAACGGGGTTCCGTTATATTATCTGTAGATGAAATTATTTTGTATTCAGGGTGAATAATTTCTAGTCCCTGATAACCTTGTCGAATTTCTCCAAAGCAACTGATTAACGTACCTGGACTAAGGTTGGACTGTTGTCTGGCATTAAAGTGAAAGAATCTTAATGTTAAATAGCCCGATGAGTCGCTGATTCTGCAAAGTAAACTGCGTCGACCTTTCATTAATACATCTGTAAATTCGACCGTTCCAGATGTTAATACAGTCATACCAGAAGATAATGTATTGATGGGATATATTCTTGTACGGTCTTCGTAACGGTGAGGCAAGTGGAAAAGTAGATCTTGAACTGTATAAATCCCTAGTTTTTCTAGTCTACTGACTGACTGTGGGCCAATACCTGTTAATGAAGCTACTGGTTGTGCCAGTGTTTCCATTTGAAATCCTATTGTTTAGATTGGGTATTCTTCTCGAATAATCATAACAGCATCCATTTCTACTTTAGCATCTTTAGGTAATGCTGCAACTCCTATAGCTGCGCGAGCAGGGTAGGGTTGTTCAAAGTATTTGCCCATGATTTCATTGACAATAGGGAAGTGTGAAAGGTCGGTTAAAAAAACATTCAATTTTACTATATCAAAGAAATTACCTCCAGAAGCTTCTGCTACAGCTTTGAGATTATCAAATACCTGTGTAATTTGGATAGATATGTCACCACCAACAATTTCCATTGTTTCAGGAACTAAGGGAATTTGTCCAGAAAGGTAAACAGTGTCGTTGACTTTAACGGCTTGAGAATAGGTGCCAATGGCTTGAGGGGCTTTATTTGTTGAGATTATAGATTTTGTCATTTGAATATCAAAATATAGGTTTTAAAAGGAGCTGCACTTCGAACGGTTACGGAAGTATACCAATGAATTAGGTGGTTTTGTGCACGTTCCTAAGCTCTTACTCGTGTAATTTTTAAAATGATAAACAGTTTTTTTAATTTACGTATGATATTTGCTAAATGAACCCTGTTTTTAACAGACAAGGTAATTAAGTCGATAGAAACTTTTTCATCTTGGTCGGTCATAGAGACAGCTTCAATATTAGAGTCTAAAGCAGAAATTATTGAAGCAATTGTTGCCAAAGTACCCCTTTGATTCACCAATTCTATTTTAAGTTCAGTAACAAAGTCACCAGAAATTTCTTGGCACCACTCGACATCAATCCAGCTGGTTTGTTTTTTATTACTGTTATGACATTTATGATGATGAATGACAATACCTTTGCCAGGGTTGTAATAGCCTATAATCGAATCTCCAGGGATAGGTTTACAACATTTAGCTAGAGTGATAACCATACCTTCAGTGCCTTTAATTATTAAAGGCGTTTGGTTGGTGCTAACATCTTCTAATTTTACAGCAGCATTAATATCTTCTTGAGAAAGCCTTTTTGCAATTAATAAAGGCATTTTGTTACCCAAGCCAATTTCTTCCAGTAATATATCCATAGACTCTAATTTCATCAGAGATAAAAGCTCATTAATTTTAGAGTCTTCAATATCATTAAATTTGATATTGAGCTCCAAGAGTTCTTTTTCTAATAAACGTAGGCCAAGGCTTATGGCTTCTTTTTGTTTAAAATGTTTTAAATAATTTCTTACGCTACTTCGTGCTTTAGCAGTAATAATAAAGTTAAGCCAAAGTGGGTTTGGTCTTGCCCAAGAGGCGGTAATAACTTCTACTGTCATCCCGTTTTCAAGCTTGGATTGAAGTGGAATTAGTTTGTTGTCAATTCTGGCGGAAATACAATGGTTGCCAATATCAGTATGAACCGCATAGGCAAAATCTACAATTGTTGCGCCTCTAGGAAGCTTTATGATCGTTCCTTGAGGGGTGAAAACAAAAACCTCCTGAGGAAATAAGTCAACCTTAAGATTGTCAATAAATTCGAGTGAATTACCTGCCATTTTTTGGATTTCAAGTAAGTCTCTTAGCCATTCATTAGCATAGGCATGCACATTAGACCCTGTTTCATCATTAGATTTGTATAGCCAATGTGCTGCAATCCCAGACTCGGCGAGACGATGCATTTCATGGGTACGGATCTGGATTTCAATTGGGACTCCGTAAGAACTGATTAGAATAGTATGTAGAGACTGATAACCATTGGCTTTAGGTAATGCAATATAATCTTTGAACTTCCCTGGAATCGGTTTAAATAGGTTGTGAACGTGGCCTAAAATACGATAGCAGTCATCGACTTGGTCACAATAAATACGAAAGCCATAGACATCAAAAACATTAGAAAATGAAATTTTTTGACGTTTCATTTTGTTATAAATACTGGCTATATTTTTTTCACGGCCTTCAACATCAAAAATCAGCCCGGCTTGAGTTAGCCTGTTCTTAATTGATTTCTCGATTACCTCGACAATCTCTCGGCGATGACCACGAGCTTTTTTTACAGCATTATCTATTGCATGATATCGCTGAGGGTAAATAGCCTTTAAGCAATAAGCCTCAAGTTGGTGACGGATAGAGTTCATGCTCAGGCGGTTTGCCAATGGAACATATATCTCTTGAGTTTCCTTAGCTATTCGGCGTTTTTTTTCAATCGGCATTGAACCGATTGTTTGCATATTATGGAGCCTATCGGCTAATTTAACAATAATGACGCGTAAATCCTTAGCCATAGCTAAAAGCATTTTCCTAACGTTTTCAGCTTGGGTTTCGGCGTGTGATTTGTTATCTAATTTGGTGAGTTTTGTAACTCCATCAACAAGTTCAGCGACTTCTGCGTTAAAGTTATCAGTTAAGCCTTGTTTATCAATGCTTGTGTCTTCAATAACATCATGGAGTATTGCTGCAATAATGCAGTTACCATCCATATGCATTTCAGCAAGTGTTATGGCAACAGAGAGGGGATGGCAAATATAGGGCTCGCCACTTTTTCGCATTTGTCCAGAGTGAGCACTTGCACCAAAATGATAGGCTCGGACAATATTATCTACTTGTTTAGTGTCTAAATAGCCGCCGGTGACAGAACATAATCGTCTAAGTAAATTCCCTTCAGGAGAGTCTGTTTTGAGATTATATTCAGGGACGGCTATATCTAACATTTTTCGTTAGCTTATATCGAAAGCATTATTTTCAGAAAGGCTACCCGTATTATGCAGGAGGTTAATGTTTTCTTCATTAACATGGCCTTCAGCTATTTCACGTAAAGCAAGAACTGTGTCTTTATCATTATCTCGGGGAACAAATTCTTCTGCTCCTTTTGAAAGTTGACGTGCTCTTTGGCTTGCTAATAAGACTAGCTTAAAACGATTATCAACATTCTCCAAACAATCTTCAACGGTAACTCTAGCCATTATAAAAACCTATTTAATTTAAATAAAATAATACACTCTCCACCTTTTTGTAAAGTGAAAAAATAAAGTAACATTCCATTATATTAATAAAATTATATTAAAGCAATAGAAAAACCTGGTTTTCAGAGTTGGAATAAATGGGATTTCAGATTCATTTGTTAATTGGAAAATACTCAAAGAATTCAAAAATACGCAAAAAACAGTGACTCAAATAAATTTTTTAATCTATTGATCAGTCCAGAGCTAATTGGAGATATCTGCCTTTCTAGCGGCGGCGCCGTTTTAAATGCCTCTATCGGACGATTTAAAGGCAAAGGGTCAGATGAACAGAGCTTGTTACGTTATGTCATCGATACATTTAAACCCGGTGATCTTGTTCTTGGCGATGCGTTTTATGGCACCTATTTTTTTTAGCCTCTCTGCGTGCAAATGGTGTTGATGCGGTATTTGAACAAATGGGCGCCCGTAAGCGAGTCACTGATTTTAGAAAAGGTAAAGCCTTAGGTTCCAGGACCATTTAATTGAACTGACTAAACCCAAGAAAAAGCCTGATTGGATGAATCAGGGTCAATATGACTACGTATCCGAAACACTGGTTATTCGTGAACTATGCATCAAGGGAAAAGTACTTAAGTACCCACGTAAAATTAATTTAACGAAAAAAGGTATAAAATAAACAATTATTTACTGCCTTAACTTCAAGTGATATACATAAAAGAATTAACGACCGAAGAAATCATCACCTTAAACGAGATGC
>JAKIVF010000011.1 GCA_021647145.1 Methylococcaceae bacterium
ATTAGGGACAGGGCAAGCGCCAAGTAACCAAGTATTACTTGGGTTATCTCTATTTTTGACAATTTTTATAATGATGCCGGTTTTTGAAAAGGTTAATACAGAGGCTGTGCAGCCCTATATGGAAGAAAAAATAGAGTTTACAAAGGCAATTGAAAAAGCATCTGAGCCTTTTAGAAAGTTTATGTTAAAGCAAACTAGAGAAACAGATTTAGAATTGTTTATGAAAATATCAGGTTCAGACGATTTTGAATCGGTTGAAGATGTACCTTTCTCATTACTCTTACCTGCTTTTGTAACCAGTGAACTTAAAACTGCATTTCAGATTGGTTTTTTGATTTTTTTGCCATTTTTAGTGATTGATTTGGTTGTCGCTAGTGTACTAATGGCAATGGGTATGATGATGTTATCTCCGATGATTATTTCTTTGCCTTTCAAAATCATGCTGTTTGTATTGGCTGATGGCTGGACATTAGTGATGGAAATGTTAGCTGCCAGTTTTTATGTATAACAATTTGTATACATTATTATGACTCCAGACGTTATTTCCTCAATTGCTGAAGATACAGTCTTAGTTGCAATAAAGTTAATTGCTCCAATTTTATTGTCTTCGTTAGCGATAGGGTTGCTTGTTGCTATGTTTCAGGCGGCAACACAAATTAACGAGCAAACATTATCATTTATTCCTAAATTAGCAATGGTTATTTTAGTTCTAACTCTTGCCGGGCCTTGGATGTTACAAGCAATTATTGATTATTTTCAAAACTTGATGTATCAAATTCCGACACTTATTGGGTAGACGAGTGAGCATCACAGAGGGACAGATTCTATCGACATTGGCTTCATTTTTTTGGCCATTTATTCGTATTGGTTCAATGTTTATTTCTATTCCCATCTTTAGTATTAGAGCACTTCCAGCGAAAATAAGAGTGATTGTGGCACTCTTTATTACGCTTGTTGTTGTTCCATTATTACCAAGTCCTCCTAATATTGAAATATTTAGTTATCAAGGTTTTATGGTGGCTCTTCAGCAACTGGTTATTGGCTTATCTACTGGTTTTGTGTTGCAAATGGTTTTTTCAGTGATGTTATTAGGCGGACAAAGTATTGCTTATAGTATGGGGTTGGGGTTTGCATCCATGGTTGACCCAGCCTCTGGAGTACAAGTCCCTGTTGTGTCACAAGTATTTATTGTATCTGCAAATTTAATGTTTTTAAGTGTTAACGGTCATTTGTTATTAATAGAAATGTTAGTAGAAAGTTTCAATACGTTGCCAGTTGGCATTATTGGTCTTAATTTGAATGATTTATGGTCTATTATCAGTTGGAGTAGCCAAATTTTTGCAGGCGGTGTTTTACTCGCAATGCCTATTATGGCTGCTTTATTATTCGTTAATATCAGTTTTGGTGTTGCTGCTCGGGCTGCACCACAAATACAAATTTTTGCTGTAGGTATTCCCATTACTATTATGCTGGGATTGGTTTTGATCTGGATTTCAATGTCTAATTCAATAGAAATATTTTCTAATGTACTAACCGAAGGTTATCAGTTAATACAGCAGTTATTAAAGTTATAGGGTATTTAAATGGCTGATGACTCTGGAGATAAAACTGAAGAACCCACGGCAAAGCGAATTGCTGATGCTAGAAAAAAGGGACAGATTCCTCGTTCAAAAGAACTTAACACTTTTGTTGCATTAATGACTGGCTCAGTCATGCTAATGTTTACAGGAGAATCAATCTGTAAAGGTTTAATCCAAATAATTCGAAAGCAGTTTAAATTAAAGCGTGATGTTTTTTTTGATGATGCAAGTCTGGTTATTTATTTTAAACAGGTTTTATTAGATGGAATGTTGCTAATAGTGCCTTTAGTTTTAGCCATGGGAATCGTCGCATTATTAACACCTATTATGATGGGGGGATGGAATTTTAGTACAGACTCAATGAGTCCTAAAATTTCAAAAATGAACCCTGTTTCTGGTTTAAAAAGAATGTTTGGAGTTCAGGGTTGGGTTGAGCTACTAAAGTCTATTGTAAAAATTGTTTTAGTTTTTTCAGTTGCTGGCAGTTTATTTAAAGGTTATTTAGATCAGTTTATGGCATTAAGTTCTTTGTCATTGAATAATGCAATGATTAATGCAAGCGATATTATCCTGTTTGGTTTTTTGATTCTAAGTTCAACCTTAATTGTTATTGTGGCAATTGACGTGCCTTATCAATTATGGAATAACAACAAACAACTAAAAATGTCTAAACAGGAAGTTAAAGATGAATCTAAACAACAAGAAGGTAACCCGGAAATAAAGGGACAGATTCGTAGGAAACAGATGGAAATGTCTCAACAAAGGATGATGGATGAAGTTCCAAAAGCAGATGTGATTGTCACTAACCCTACTCACTATGCTATAGCATTAAAGTATGACCCTTTAGGTAGTGGAGCTCCCGTTATGGTTGCAAAGGGTGTAGACCTGATCGCTGCTCAGATAAGAAATAGTGCAATGGGAGCAGATGTTCCTTTGGTCGCAGCACCACCTTTAGCAAGGGCATTGTTTTATTCGGCAGAGTTAGGTGAAGAAATTCCAAAAGGACTTTTTTTAGCTGTCGCGCAGATATTGGCTTATGTCTTTCAGTTAAAAGCAGCAACTGAAAATAATGGAGAAAAACCATTTCCACCTCGTGATATAAAGGTTCCCGATGATTTTAGGCAAGAGTAAGAGTGTTTATATCTATCACATATAACCTATAAAAAAATATTATGGATCTCGCTAAAGTAGTCGAAACAATCAAATCTATTTCAAGTATGGGGCTAGGGGCGCCTGTTGTTATCGTTATGATCTTATCAATGATCGTGCTGCCTTTACCGCCTTTTTTATTAGATTTATTTTTTACCTTTAATATTGCATTTTCATTAATTATTCTATTAGTTGTCATTTACAGTCTTAAACCATTAGAGTTTGCTGTTTTCCCCTCTGTTATTTTAATTGCAACTTTATTAAGACTGGCTTTGAACGTCGCATCAACACGGATTATTTTGCTAGAAGGTCATGAAGGTGGAGATTCAGTCGGAAAGGTGATTGAAGCATTTGGCTCCTTTGTGATTGGTGGAAATTATGCCGTTGGTTTGGTTGTTTTTGCAATTTTAGTGGTTATCAATTTTGTTGTTGTTACCAAAGGTGCTGGACGAGTTGCCGAGGTTGGTGCGAGATTTACATTAGATGCGATGCCTGGAAAGCAAATGGCAATTGATGCCGATTTAAATTCAGGCTTGATAGATCAGGACCAAGCTAGAGAGAGGCGTATAGAAGTCGCAGCAGAAGCAGATTTTTATGGATCAATGGATGGCGCCAGTAAGTTTGTCAGAGGTGATGCAATAGCAGGGATAATAATTCTATTTATCAATGTTATTGGCGGTTTGGCGATTGGTGTAGGACAGCATGGGCTAAGCTTTTCTGAAGCCGGTGAAGTCTATGTTTTATTAACCATTGGAGATGGTCTGGTTGCACAAATCCCATCTTTACTATTATCAACAGCTTCTGCAATTGTTGTCACGAGCGTTCGTGGAAGTGACGAAACTGTGGGGCAGCAAGTTGGAAATCAATTATTTAATGACCCTAAATCACTGATAGTCACAGCAGCAATTATGGGTATGTTAGGTGTTATCCCTGGTATGCCGAACCTTGTTTTTATTTTACTTTCCTTGGCTTTGCTGGGTAGTGCTTATTTAATCAATCAGAGACATCAAAAAGAACAAGAGGACGTTTTGCAGCAGGTGGCACAATCGCCTCAGCAACAAATTGCTGCGCAAGAGATAAAAGAATTAGGCTGGGATGATGTAATGCCGGTTGATGTGATTGGCCTGGAAGTTGGCTATCGACTGATTCCACTGGTGGATAAAAACCAAGGCGGTCAATTAATGACACGAATTAAAGGTGTGCGAAAAAAACTGTCACAAGAACTTGGTTTTTTAGTACCTTCTGTTCACATACGAGATAATCTGGATTTATCGCCTACAGGGTATAGAATTTCTTTAATGGGAGTGACTGTTGGAGAAGCCGAGATTATGCCAGAAAAAGAAATGGCAATTAATCCTGGGCAAGTATTTGGCGATTTGCAAGGAGAAGCAACTCAAGATCCAGCTTTTGGATTGGATGCAGTATGGATAGAAAGTAATCAAAAAGATCAGGCTCAAACTTTAGGGTACACCGTTGTTGATCCGGGGACGGTTGCAGCAACGCATCTAAGTCATATTTTACAAAGTAATGCTCACGAACTATTCGGCTATGAAGAGGCGCAAAATATATTAGATAACTTATCCAAATCAGCCCCTAAGCTAGTTGAAGATTTAGTGCCTAAAACACTCGCGTTAGGTATTGTGGTTAAAGTTTTACAAAATTTGCTACGGGAAGGGGTCTCTATTCGAGATATTCGTACTATTGCAGAAACATTGGCGGAATACGGGACCAAGAGTCAAGATCCTGACGTTTTAACGTCTGCGACCCGTGCTGCATTAGGTCGTTCAATTGTTTATGAAATCAATGGTGTAGAGAAAGAGCTTGCGGTTATAACCTTAGATCCAGAGTTGGAACGGTTGTTGCTGCAGTCTTTGCAAACGGCGGGCGAAAATGGTGCTGGTATAGAACCAGGGTTAGCAGAGCAAATGAACATGTCTTTAGAAGAAAGTGCTCAAAAAATGGAAATGGAAGGTCAGGCGGCAGTGCTGTTAGTCTCTTCTTTTATCCGGCCTTGGTTAGCTAGGTTCGTTCGACATTCAATTTCTGGGTTGCATGTTTTAGCATACAATGAAATTCCTGAAGATCATCAGATTAAAGTGATTTCAACGGTAGGACAAAATGCATAGTAAAAGGGTAGGTAAATGAAAATAAAACGATTTGTAGCAAAAGATATTCGGCAAGCCATGCGAATGGTTAAAGAAGAATTAGGTGCTGATGCTGTCATTATGTCAAATAAATCAGTTGATGAGGGTGTTGAAATTGTCGCTGCAAGAGATTTTGATGAAGAAACAGTCCAAAAGCATTTGAGAACACATACGAAAGAGACATCACCTAAAATAAAGAAAAAAATTGAGTTAGCAAATTTTGATAAAGAGAAAGATCAATTACATGTTGTGACTAGTTCAAGAAAAATAGGTGAAGATGGTGTTATTCCAAAAAGATCCAGCCGCCGGAATATTGACCAATATGTTGGGTATGCTGAAAAAGTAGATTTAGTTAGTAAAAATAAGGCGGTCGTGACAAAACCTAAACCCGCTGTTAAAAAAATAGCATCACCTGATGCTGCAAAACAGTTCAGTTTTGAGACTATGAAAGAAGAAAAGACAGAACCAGCAGTATCTGAGTCATTTATGCAAGAAATGCGAGATGAAATAAAATCGTTAAAAGCAGTTTTTAATACTAAATTATCTGAGGCATCATGGGCTCAAGGAGTTAAAAGTAACCCTGTCCGAGTGGATTTATTACATAAACTATCAGAGATGGAAATCTCAAAACAATTGGCTATTAAAATAGCAAATCGTTTAGATAGCCATAAGAACTCTAGGTTAGCATTTAAAAAAGCAAAAGATATGTTGTCTAAAGTTTTACCCATATCGAATGACAATTTATTAGAGGATGGTGGAATCGTTGCCTTAGTTGGGCCAACAGGGGTGGGGAAAACGACAACCATAGC
Organism: Methylococcaceae bacterium; assembly: GCA_021647145.1. Taxonomy (GTDB): domain Bacteria; phylum Pseudomonadota; class Gammaproteobacteria; order Methylococcales; family Methylomonadaceae; genus QPIN01. Next base: position 5,683 of record JAKIVF010000011.1, read on the forward strand.
AAAGTTGGCGGCTAAATACATTTTAAAGTATGGCTCTGGAAGTGTTGCATTGATCACTACTGATAATCATAGGGTTGGCGCGCATGAGCAGTTAAATACCTATGCAAAGTTATTAGATGTACCTATGCAAGTTGCTACCAATGCGGATGAGTTGCGCAAGCACATTAATCATTTTAATGATAAACAGCTAATTTTGATTGATACAGCGGGTATGAGTCAACGTGATATGCGATTAGCTGACCAAATTCAGACGCTACAGCAGCACGAAGTGCCAATAAAAACGTATCTAGTCATGTCTGCTTCAACTCAACAAAAGGCAATTAATGAGATTATAAGAGTTTTTAAGGTGTTTGAACCTGAAGCCAGTATTTTGACTAAACTGGATGAAACTGTGGCGCTAGGCTCAACCTTATCAGTGATTATTGAACATCAATTGCCTATTGCTTTTATGACGAATGGACAACAAGTGCCTGAGGATATTTATTATCCTGACTCTATTGATTTGATAAATCAGAGTACAGCAGGTCTTAATGAAGAAAGTGACTATACTAATGATTTAAGTTCTGACCATTGGGTATCAGAAGGATATGCATAAGGCAACTGATCAAGCATCTGGAATACGAAAAATGATTCAAAATAAACCAAAACCGGTTCGAGTTATTGCAGTCACTAGTGGTAAGGGTGGTGTCGGGAAAACAAATTTGGCTGTCAACCTTGGTGTGGCCTTATCTCAATCAGGAAAGCGTGTTGCTTTACTTGATGCAGATATGAGTCTGGCAAATGTAGATATTTTATTAGGATTATCACCAGAATTTAATTTATCGCATGTCCTAAAAGGTGAAAAAAATTTAAAAGATATTATGCTTTCTGGGCCAGAAGGGTTGCAGGTAATACCAGCATCTTCTGGGTTACAGCATATGTCCGAACTTTCAACCGCAGAACAAGCCGGAATTATTAGTGCATTTAGTGACATAGATCAAGATCTTGATATTTTAATTGTTGATACTGCAGCAGGAATTTCCTCAAGTGTGGTTAATTTTGCAAGAGCCAGTCAAGAAATTATAGTTGTTATCTGTGATGAACCCACGTCTTTAACCGATGCCTACGCTTATATTAAGTTATTAAATCGAGATTTTAGTATAGAAAAATTTCAAATTGTTGCAAATATGGTTGAATCTTCTCAGCAAGGTCAGCAATTGTTTACTAAGCTTACAAAAGTGACTGATAGGTATCTGGATGTTTCATTAGGTTATGTAGGTGCGGTTCCCTTTGATGAATCTTTGCGGAAAGCGGTACAAAAACAAAAGCCGGTTGTTGAGGCATTTCCTGGAAGCAAATCTTCACTTGCGATTAAAGACCTTGCTCATCGGATAAATAATTGGCCGATTAAAAAGCAAGCGGGTGGCTACTTAGAGTTCTTTATAGAAAGAATGGTTGAGTACAGTATTAACGGAGATGTTGAATGAGCGGAGTGGCAATGTATGCAACTATGCAGGCAGGAAATACCAATGAATTGGTAATTCAACACATGCCTTTAGTTAAGCGTATTGCTTATCACTTAATGGGTCGGTTACCCGATTCCGTACTGGTTGATGATTTAATTCAAGCCGGTATGTTAGGGCTTTTAGAAGCAGTTCAGAAATATGATGCTTCTCAGGGTGCCAGTTTTGATACTTACGCAGGAATTAGAATCAGAGGGTCGATGCTTGATGAAGTCAGAAGATCTGACTGGACACCACGTTCTGTCCATAAAAAATCCAGGATGGTGTCAGAAGCAATAAAAGAAGTAGAAAATAAAATAGGTCGGGACGCTAAAGATAGTGATATTGCAGAGCATTTAGGTATATCAGTTGAAGAATATAACCAAATTCTTCAAGACTCATTAGGATGTAAGGTATTTAGTGTTGAAGAATTAGCTGAGTCAGGTGAACAGGCCTTTGAGCATAAAGAAAAAAGTTCGATTGAGCCTTTTGAGATGCTAGGTAAAGAGAAATTTCAGCAGGCATTAGCTCAAGCAATTAAGCAGTTGCCTGAAAGAGAACAATTGGTTGTCTCGCTTTATTACGAAGAAGAGCTAAACTTACGTGAAATAGGTGAAGTTTTAAATGTAAGTGAATCTAGAGTGAGTCAAATTAGTAGTCAGGCAATGTTGAGATTAAGATCAAGACTTTCTGATTGGTTAGAAGAAATTAATTAAGTATAAATAGGTTGGAGATTTCCCTTGGATAAAAACATGAAAATTCTTGTAGTTGATGATTTTTCAACAATGAGGCGCATAGTAAAAAACTTACTTAGAGATCTAGGGTTTACTAACACAGTAGAAGCTGATGATGGCCAAACAGCACTCCCTATTTTAGAGGCAGGCGGAATTGATTTCTTGGTAACAGATTGGAATATGCCTGGTATGACTGGGATTGATTTATTAAAAGCTGTTAGAGCAAACCCTAAATTGGTTGATATGCCTGTGTTAATGGTAACAGCAGAAGCTAAGAAAGAGCAGATTATTATGGCCGCTCAAGCGGGTGTTAATGGATATGTTATTAAACCGTTTACCGCAGGAACATTAAAAGAAAAGATAGAAAAAATCTTTGAACGTATTGACGGTTAGAGGGATAGCAAATGACAAATGATAGTCGCTTAGAACTGGCAAAAAAATTGGTCAAGGCCTTAGAGCAAGGCAAAGAGTCAGATGTAAATAGTTTGTTAGATGAAATTTCAAGTCAAAGAGAAAGTGAAATGTTTCATGAGGTTGGCAGAATAACACGTCAATTACATGACACTATGGGAGGAATGGGTCTAGATGCTAATATTGCTTCGATAACAGAAACGGATATTCCTAATGCAAAAGAGCGGTTGCAATATGTTATTACCATGACTGAGCAAGCGGCTAATGATACGTTAAATGTGGTAGAAAAATTACTACCCGTATCACAAGATTTGAATGAATATTCAGAACAATTATCTGAAAAATGGGAACGTTTTTTAGTTAGAGAAATGCCTTTTGAAGAATTTAAAGGAATGACAGCTGAAATAACGAATTACTTTAAAGAATCAAGAAATGCATTGCAGAAAGTTCAAGGAGGACTTAATGATATTTTGATGGCTCAGGGGTTTCAAGATATAACAGGACAAATAATAAAGAAAGTTATTGGTTTGGTTCAGGATGTAGAATCTAGCATGGTCGAATTAGTTAGAATTTCAGGTGCTAAAAGTAATGGATCTAAAAAGACCAGTGAAGAAAAAGTATTACCTGGGCCTGTTGTTCCTGGCGTAGATGATAAAGCTGGGGATGTGGTTGAGAACCAAGATGATGTAGACGATCTTTTATCAAGTTTAGGGTTTTGAGGAAGAAACATGGCAATTGATCTGGATGATGAAATATTACAAGATTTTCTAGTAGAAGCAGGTGAAATTCTTGAATTACTGGGGGAGCAACTGGTGGAGCTTGAGCAATCACCAGATAATTTTGACTTACTAAATGCTATTTTTCGAGGTTTTCATACCATTAAAGGAGGAGCTGGTTTTTTAGCTTTAGATCCTTTAGTTGCTGTTTGTCATAAGGCTGAGGATGTTTTTGATATATTGAGACAGGGCGAACGTCAAGTATCTGCTGAATTAATGGATGTTATTCTGGAAGTTGTTGATATTGTTAACGTAATGTTTGATCAGGTTAAGACTGGTGTTGACCCAGAAGAGGCTGATGAAAGTTTGTTGACAAGATTGCAAACTTTTACTCGTGCAGGAGCAGAAAAAACAGATGAAGTTGATCCAGAACCTGTTGAAGCTGTTGAAACATCATCTGTAGAAGAAACTGTGGCAGAACATTCAGCTGCTACTGATATAGTTGAGCAACAGTTTGGAGCAATGTTTGATGATGTTTCAGGTGCGTTAGATGAGACTGAAACCACGATCATAAATCCTGCAGAAAAAGAAATTACAAAGTCAGAAGTTAACCCAGGTGATATAACAGAAGAAGAGTTTGATAATTTGTTAGATGATTTGCATGGTAAAGGATCTTTCTCGGCAAAAAGTTTATTAGATGATAAAAAAAATGAGTCAGGCCCTGTAGAAAAAGAAATCACAAAGTCAGAAATTAATCCGGGTGATATAACGGAAGAAGAATTCGATAATTTATTAGATGAATTGCATGGTAAAGGATCTTTCTCAGCAAAAAGTTTGTTGGATGAAAAGGTGGTTGAGCAAATTTCTTCAGGAGATATAACCGAAGAGGAGTTTGATAATTTATTAGATGAGCTTCATGGGAAAGGAAAATTTAATAGCTCGGTTGCTGAGAGAAATACAAAGAAAAAAGAAATTGTACCGGAAGTTAGTGTTACAACAAATAATGAAGATGCTGAGCCACAAAAAGAAAATTTACCCGAGCATGTGGAACCAGCGCTTAAAAACGAACCAGAGAACTTACAAGAAAAAACTAAACCAGCAAAAGCACCTGTAAAAGAAAAAGCGCCAGCAAAAGCAAAAGGAGCTTCAAAAGCAGCACCCCCACAAGCTGAAACAACTGTACGAGTCGATACCCATATTCTTGATGAGATTATGAATATGGTTGGAGAACTGGTTTTAGTCAGAAATAGATTTCAAACGCTCAAAGCTTCTGAAGATGAAGCAAACGAGCCTTTAGCCAAGGCTGTTTCAAATTTAGATGTTGTGACTGCAGATTTGCAGTTAGCTGTGATGAAAACAAGAATGCAACCAATAAAGAAAGTATTTGGACGTTTTCCTCGCGTTGTTAGGGATCTCTCTAGAAGTCTTAAAAAAGAGATTAAGCTCGAGTTGGTTGGAGAGGAAACAGATTTAGATAAAAACCTAGTTGAAGCGTTAGCTGATCCATTAGTGCATTTAGTTAGAAATGCAGTGGATCACGGGATAGAATCGCCTGACGATAGAGAGGCAGTAGGAAAGCAGAGAGAAGGTCTTGTGGTGTTATCCGCATCACAGGAAGGAGACCATATTCAGTTGTCGATTAAGGACAATGGCAAAGGGATGAATGCCAATGTACTTAGGAAAGTGGTTGTTGAAAAAGGATTAATGGATGAAGAAACTGCACAAAGACTTGATGATAAGGAATGTTTTAACCTGATATTTATGCCTGGATTTTCAACTAAAGCAGAAATTTCAGACGTATCAGGACGTGGAGTGGGAATGGATGTTGTAAAAACCCGCATTAATCAAATGAATGGCGTAGTTGAAATAGATTCGATAGAAGGCGAAGGTAGTACCATTATTATCAAAGTGCCCCTAACTCTCGCCATTATGCCCACACTCATGGTTATTCTTGGAGGCCAGGCATTTGCTCTTCCTTTAGCAAGTGTTCTAGAAATATTAGATTTAGATTTGAGAACAACTAATGTAGTTGATGGACAGTTAGTCATTATGGTTAGGGATAGAGCTTTACCTTTATTTTTTCTAAGTGATTGGTTGGTTAATGATCCGAATTATGTGGCTGATAAGCAAACAACGGGGCATGTTGTTGTTGTTAACTCAGGCGGTAGACAAATTGGTTTTGTCGTTGACCAGCTGATTGGACAGGAAGAAGTTGTTATAAAACCTTTAGGAGCTAAATTGCATGGATTAGATGGCTTGGCAGGTGCAACAATTACAGGTGATGGACAAATTGCATTGATTCTAGATGTTCCAGGGTTAATGAAAAGATATGTGGCATAGTTTTGTTTTATAGAAATGACTATTCGTGTATTAATTGTCGATGACTCTACTTTTATATGTAAAAGTATACAAAGAATACTAGAGGAAGAGGCAGACTTTAAAATTGTTGGTTTTGCATTAAACGGTGAAGAAGCTGTTGCTTTGTCTGCTCAATTAAAGCCTGATGTTATTACCATGGATGTTGAAATGCCGATTATGGACGGTATTACAGCAGTTAAACAAATCATGGCTGAATGTCCTACTGCTATATTAATGTTTTCGGCATCAACAAAAATAGGTGCTAAAGCAACGCTTGATGCACTTGATGCAGGAGCTATTGATTTTTTACCAAAACAATTAGATCAAATTGATGGTAATAAAAAATTAGCTAAACGGGTACTTAGACTAAATGTTCGTAATGTTGCAAAGCAGACTAAAAAAATCAATTCAATTTTTGATGCTAGTTCTGATAAAACAGGTATCCGTTTAAAATTAAAACCACCTTCAGATAGCGCAAAAAATCAAAAACAGCTTTTATCTACCGTTAGAACTAATAATAGAAAAATTGAATTGTTAGTGATAATTGCTTCCACTGGAGGGCCTGTTGCAATTCAAAAAGTGCTAGCTCAGCTTTCAGCTAATTGCCCATTTCCAGTTTTAGTCGTTCAGCATATGCCTAAAGATTTTACCAGCAGTTTTGCTGAAAGATTAAATCAAGTCTGCCAAGTGAAAGTAAAAGAAGCGGTTGATGGTGATAGTTTGATTGCTGGAGAGGTTTTAGTCGGGCCAGGAGGAATGCAAATGGAAGTGAATAGTTTTTTAGGAAAGAAAAAAATTTCAATTCGAACAAAACAAGAAGGTGAGCTATTCAGTCCTTGTGCCGATATAACGTTAGCATCAATTTTAGAACATTACTCCGCTAATGTTTTGACTTTAGTTTTAACTGGAATGGGGACTGATGGAAAAGAGGGAGCCATAAAACTAAAACAGAAAGGGTTTTCAATTTGGGCTCAGGATGAGGCCAGTTCAATTATTTACGGAATGCCTAAAGCAATTGTTGATGCAAACCTTGCGGATAAGGTTTTAAGTCTTGATGAAATAGCGCATGAATTTACAAGAATAAGCTAATGGATATTTTAAGTATTATTGGTGTTTTATTAGGTTTTGCTGCAATTTTAGGTGGAAACTTTTTAGAAGGTGGAAGTTTAAGTTCTTTAATTAATTATCCCGCTTTACTTATTGTATTAGGGGGTACATTAGGCGCGACATTATTACATTTTCCTACACGGATAATTTTTCATAGTATTAAAGTCCTACTGCTTATTATTAAGCCAAGAAAATTTTTACTTGGGAAGCAACTAAAAAAAGTTGTAGCCTGGAGTCATATAGCACGAAAAGAAGGATTGTTAGGTCTGGAAAATGCTGCAGATAAAGAGAGTGACTCTTTTGCCAAAAAAGGTTTGTTGCTCTTGGTTGATGGTGGTGATCCAGAATTAATCAGAAATTATTTAGATGTTGAGCTTAATACGATTGAGCATGAGGAAATGCAAGCAGCTAAGGTTTATGAAGCAATGGGTGGTTATGCGCCCACAATCGGTATTATTGGTGCTGTAGTGGGTTTAATTCATGTTATGCAAAACTTAACAGACCCTGCGTCGTTAGGCGCGGGTATTGCGACTGCTTTTGTCGCGACTATTTATGGCGTTGGGTTTGCAAATTTATTATTTCTACCTATTTCAAATAAATTAAAAGCCCAGGCTTATGCTCTTTTACAAGCCAAAGAAATGTTGCAAGAAGGTATTGTTGCCATTGCGGATGGGGAAAACCCCAGGAATATAGAATTAAAATTGTCTGGCTATATTACACCTAATAATTCTAATGGCTAGAGACCGGCGTAAGAAAAATTCTTTTGAACAAGTCGATAACCATGAGAGATGGTTAGTTTCTTATGCTGATTTTGTTACCTTATTATTTGCATTGTTTGTTGTCCTTTATGCTCTTGCTATAGAGAACGATGAAAAATATGAGGTGTTGGTGGAGGCTTTGGGTGGGGCCTTTTCAGGAGATCATCAGCCATTAAAAGTCAATTCTCCCATATCTGTAGGAGAAGATCCAACAACGATTAAGCCAATTATCTTAGATAATCCAATTGTTGCTGTAGAAGAACAGAGTAATGATCATCAGGCTTTGAGTGAAAAAATATTAAAAGAAAGACGTATGTTACAAATGATTGCAGAACAATTTGAAGATGTTTTGCAACCCTTTGTGAAAAATGATTTAGTTAAAGTGAAACGAAATGATTTTTGGATAGAACTTGAAATGAATAGTGAACTACTATTTTTAAGTGGTGAAGCTGAATTATCAAGTAAAGCAACCCCTGTTCTTAAAAAAGTTGCTGATTTGGTAAGGAGAATGCCAAATGTGATAAATATTGAAGGACATACAGACAATGTGTCGATTGAGACAATTGAATTTCCTTCAAATTGGGAATTGTCCTCGGCGCGAGCTACTGCTGTAGTTAGAGAATTTGTTAAAAATGGAATTGCGCCTAAACGATTATCTGCAATTGGCTATGGAGAATTTCATCCTGCTGCCGATAACACCAGTAAGAAAGGAAGAATTAAAAATCGGCGCGTCGTGTTGGTGTTAATGTCTCAAGTTTTTTCACGATACGGAATGAGTGATAAAGAAAGAGCTAATTTATTAAACTTAGGAATGGAAAATAAATAACTTATATAGTCTAGTTAGCCTTTTTGTCCGTCATCGTTTGTATTGCATGCTACGAAAATTCTGCTATACAAACGATAACAAATATAAACTCTAATAATATACAATTTATTTGTTTTTCCCTTATCTAATTCCCATTCCTTAAAAACTGCTGAAATGTAGGTGTGTATGAAAATCTGGGCGGTATCAAATCAAAAAGGAGGCGTAGGGAAAACAACAACGGTTGTTTCCTTGGCAGGCCTGTTATCTTTAAGAGGGTTTAGAGTCTTAGTAGTAGATCTTGATCCACATTGTTCATTAACCAGTTATTTTAAATTGAACCCGGATGATATAGAGTTAAGTGTTTATAACCTTTTTCAAGAAACAGGACAAAAAAAGAAAGATATTTCTCCAGTACCTTATATTCAGAAAACAAAATTTGATGGATTATCTGTTTTACCTGCTTCTATAGCTATAGCAACATTAGATAGACAAGTTGCTACATTAGGTGGGATGGGGCTAGTTATAACCCATGCATTAAAGAAAGTCTCCGGTGATTATGATTATGTCATTATTGATAGCCCACCTATGCTAGGTGTTTTGATGATTAATGCTTTAGCGGCCTGTCAGCATATTGTTATTCCAACTTTATCCGAACATCTTGCGTTAAAAGGGTTAGAACGGATGGTTCATACTTTGCAAATGGTGTTTAAATCAAGAAAAGTACACCCAGACTTTACTATAGTTCCTACTATGTTTGATAAACGGACAAGAGCAGCTAAAGACAGTTTGGTTTTATTAAAGCAGAGATACCCTAAAAACATTTGGAATTCAGTTATCCCTGTTGATACGAAAATAAGAGATGCTAGTCATCTGGGTATTCCGGCTCCCCTAATTGATCAAGATTCAAAATCTGTAGTGGCTTATACAGAATTATTAGGGGTGTTGCTGCATGAAAATGTTGAAGTAGAAAGAGAAATGGCACTAAATTAGCCTGAAGGCCTATAAACCTAAAAAACCAGGTAAATTAATGAACCATAAAAAAAATAATCAGAAAATTATTCATCAAAAACTAGCTTTAGATACTTATTTTAGTGCCATGCTTGATGATATTCCTAAGGAACAATCAATTGAGAAAGGGTCGTCAGTGATTGTTGATACCGACAGGATGGTTTCTTGTAAAAAAATGGATATAAATTTCAGCAATGATTTAACTTTCAACTAGAATTGATAATAGATAATTTAAGACTTTGGTGAACGGAAATGAGTGAAGAAGATAAACAAGACGATCCAATTATGCAATGGGTTACTTTTAGATTAGGTGATGAGAAATACGGTATCAATGTTATGCAGGTACAGGAGGTATTAAGAATAACCGAAATTGCCCCTGTACCTGGGGCCCCTCCTTATGTATTAGGCATTATTAACCTTAGAGGTAATGTTGTTACTGTTATTGATACGCGCAATCGTTTTGGGCTAATGTCTAAAGAGACTGATGACTCATCACGTGTTGTTATTATAGAAACAGAAAATCACATTATTGGAATTTTAGTTGATAGTGTCGCTGAAGTTGTTGAGTTGAGAGCTTCAGAAATGGAAAACGCACCTAATGTAGGGAATGAAGAATCATCAAAATATATTCAAGGAGTCACGAGTACAGAAAACGAGCTTTTAATTTTAGTAGATTTAAATAAATTTCTAAGTGATGAAGCAAAAGAAGAATTATTTTAACCTTGAATAATAAGTTGCATATTACTTTGTTTCTAAATAATAGTTAGGCTTGTTTTTTTAGGGTTAGTGCGTCAAGCGAAGCTTGATGCATCTTACAGGGTGCAAGTCCCTGTCGGGTAAGGGCTAATCACCCACCCGTATCGAGTGTTGCGCCTATGGCGGAGATTGGGATTAGCGAATGCTTTTCAGTGACAGCGTCACAACCAAACGAACAAGATAGGTGAAGCGTACACAGAGAATCTTATAGGCCATAGGGGATGCGTGTCCCTGAAGTGCTGGTATCGCTCCGAAAACAAAATAAAGTTCTGATTGACGAGGTTTGTAACGCAACCGAAGTCCAAGTAAAGCAATCGACCTGATGAGATTGTGGCGAATCAGCGGAGTTATTAAGCCGTGGCATGTAGGAAGAGATGGATCAGGAACTTGAGAGATCCGCAGTTGCTCCTATAAGGAAATAGGTAGGGACGTTAAGCTTAAAAGCAAGACAGATCGAAGGCGCTGTGGAAGTCGGATCAGCTCATAGTAGTCTGAGGGCGGGAAAGCCGTCTACATGGCGAAGGGGCTGACAGTTATGTTTAGAGGTTAACAGATACATAGTCTGGACAAAGTAGGGCTGGAAACACTATGAAAACCGAATTATCCGCTATTGCATTTAAAGCAACAAGCCACCCCAAGCACAGGTTTCAGAATTTATATGGACAACTAGATTCTGATCTTCTGTATCAAAGCTGGGGTCAACTTAACAAGCAAGCGGCGGCAGGTATAGATGGGATAAGCATTCCAAAATACCAAAGCCACTTGCCAGAAAATATCCAACGATTGGAAGAAGAGCTACAAACTAAGCAATACCGTAGTTCAGACATCAAACGAGTCTTTATCCCGAAAGCCAATGGAAAACAAAGGCCACTGGGGCTACCGACGGTAGACGATAAAATTGTACAGCAGAGTGTCAGCCAGATACTGCAAAGTATCTGGGAACAAGATTTTCTGCGGAACAGTTACGGATACCGACCGAATAAAAGTGCCCATCAAGCGGTACTCAGTCTAGGGTTAAACTTACAGTACAAGGGATATGGATATATAGTTGAAGCCGATATAAAAGGCTTCTTCGATAACATGAACCATGACTGGTTAATCCGAATGCTGAAGCAGCGTATTGATGACAAGGCATTGTTAAGCCTGATAAAACAGTGGTTGAAAGCGCGAGTGAAAACAGTGGATGGAAAAGTAAGCAAACCCGAGGCAGGCACACCGCAAGGTGGCGTTATTAGTCCGGTGTTAGCTAACATCTATCTGCATTATGCGCTAGACCTTTGGTTTGAAAAGGCAGTGAAACCGAAAATGAAAGGCCGAATAATGCTAATGAGACTGTGAAAGTATTCATCAATTCACACCCCCAAAAGCTTCATTACAATTTTTAAAAATTAATTTTTTGAAAATTTCTATATCAGTCCCTTTTTTTCTAAATATCGGGATAATTACCCTTCTTTTTAGGCATATTTAGCATTATTTAGCTTACTTTCTGCTTTTTGGGTGCAATAATCCCTTATAAAATCGACACCCCGTATATTCATTACTCGAGTGAAGTTATAAGTTAGGACCATCAAGCTAAACTCACCGGCACATTTATCCAGTCCTCGCATTAAAAAATGATTAATACCCGCTCGGTGTTTGAGTGTTCCAAAAGGGTGCTCAACCAATGCACCGCGCTGGCGCATTTTCTGTGGATTTTGTTTCATCTGCTCATTGTGCTTTTCAACAATAGCTTGATGTTCCCAACGTAATATCTGTTTGTTTTTAGTTTTGTCTGTGATGCATTGTTTCCGCAGTGGACAGGCATTACAGGCTATCGAACTGATGCGGTACCGAATCATATTTTTTTCGGCAACCTTTTGGTGATTTTTATTCGGCAATAGTTGATTTCCCTGAGGACAAAGATAACAATCCTGTTCTGCATCATATTGAAAATCTTGTCGCCCAAACCTGCCAAGTTCAATTGCTTTATTTGATGGCTTTTTAACAGCAACATAAACCGTGATGCCTTGGTCTTCACAGGCTTTAATCTCTATTCCATTGTGGTAGCCTGAATCAGCGACTCCCTCAAGGTTTTCAGACGCTAAAACCTCTTGTGCCTTTTCCAGCATCGGTGTTAACTGATGGGCATCATTGCCATCTTGAACAACATCATTGGCAACAATCAATTTGTGCTTGCTATCTACCGCAATTTGTACGTTATAGCCTGGAATTGTTTGGCCCCGTTTGGTTAATAAACGGGCATCTTGATCAACTGTTGAAATTTGTTTCGCTCCACTGGCCAGCATTTGCGTTTTCAGTGCTTTTTTCTCGGCTTGTTTCTTTTGTAATAGCTGAAGCTTTTCTTCTAACTGTTCATCTTCAATTAATGGGTCTTTATCTGCGTGGTCTTCTTTATTATCTTGTTCATCAAGCGCTTGATGATAATCGTTGATTTTCTTTTCTAATGCTTCAAGTTGCTTATCCAGCTTCGCTTCAGTGTATATACTGTCTTTGCTTGCATCGCCTTTGAAATAACTTCCATCAACAGCGACTTGATCGCCACCAAACAAAGCTAGCTCTTTACAGAGCATCATAAAATCTCGGTTAGATGCCGTTAATGCTGCACTATTATTTTTACGAAAATCAGCAATGGTTTTGTAACTGGGTAATATGCCTTCAATCAGCCAGATCACTTCTAAATTACGGTAGGTTTCTCGTTCTAGCTTGCGACTGCTTCGAATGCCTTGTAGGTAGCCATATAAATACAATTTCAATAAGGCTTTAGGATCAAAAGGCGGTTGCCCTGAAGAGATGCCGCCTTGAGTATGTTTAAACCTTAATTCTTGTAGGTCAAGCGTATTGACATACGCATCTATTGCTCGAACTGTATTGGTTTACATACTCATCGACACGCGGAGGCAATAACATGTCTTGCTGGCGATTTAAACTGGGTTGGTAATGGCGAGGTAACATATTTTTGTGAGTAGGTTGTTCTGTGGTTATATTATCTCACCTTTATGGCTTGAATACTTTCACAGTCTCTATGGCGAAAGACTTAAACGTAGAGGCTGGATATTTTAGGCTCAATTTTTCATTCATCAATTAATACGCTGTTCTTAATAACGTTCTCTATTATTTAATAAAATGATAGGGTAAAAACAAGGAATAAAGAGGCATCTGGAGATGGGGAAAGGATGTTATCGCTCATACACTAAAATAAATAAAATTCACTTCAGCCAGTGAGCAGTAAATAGTCACTTTCGATAACCATCTACCTGACCGTTATTAATAGGTCCATCGCGCCAATGATCATAGCAAAGCCTTAGATCAAATTTGCTACCTTAGGATCGTTATAGTTACGTAGAAGGATTCCTTAAACACATCAATAAGTAAGCTCATTGATGTATCTGCAAGTGTCAACTCATAAAAGAGGATTGCTTACTCTATAGCCAGATGCCGTATACATAATAACATGATTGTAATCTGGAATAGAACTTAGGTAACTCGCAATAAATAACCCACCAATATTACGTCGTATTTTTGTTTGTCTTTGGTGGTGTTGTGTAGGGCGCATAGCAAGCTATGTAACCGAAACAACAAGATCAAAGACGGACAAAAAGGTTAGAAAAGCTTTAGCGATTCTTATGCTTTAGTGCAAGTAAAATGGGGGGTTATTTATTGCGGATTGCCTTATACCTCCACAATACAATGCCACGACCCCTATCAAATTAAATACTCCGCATTAATTACATTCACATCAAATGGTGTAACATCACCATCAAGTGCAAATACAATATCAGCTTCTTCACGAGTTTCAACCATTTCACCACGAGCTTTTCCATGCAGTTCAAACAGCTCATACAATGATAATTTATTGCTAACATTAATCATTGCAATAAGCTTTTGTTGAATTGAAGCACGGTTATTTTGCACATTATTTTGTGCATAAAACCCATTGCGTGATGTGGGTAAATCAACCCAAATTGCTTTTCTTTCCACAAGATCAAAGATAACTGGAACAACATTCCTACAGCTTTGCTTTAAGTCGACTTTCTGCTGAACGGTGGCAGGATCGAAAATCTCATTACTATTAGAATGCTCACGAGTCATCCATCCGACAAAACATTCTGTATGCTCATCAAAATTTGGACCACTATAGACCAATACATTCATGGCTAAATAGCGTGCATGCCTTGCTGCACCAGGAATATTAATATCAATAAATTCACTTGCACCATTAGGCGCACGGGTTATATCACCACTATGATAGGTTTGATATTTATCTGAACGCAGATCGGTATAACTGACTTGCTTGGTCATTTGTCCAGTTTCATCATGAAAGGTCGCACTTAAATCAATATCTTGTCCTTTCCAGTAAACAAATAGACGCAATGTATCTTGCTCACTTTTAATAGACAAACGTGTTCCCCTTGCCATATTAAATAAACCAGAAGATGCACTACGTTGCATATTTGGCAAAGGTGATTCGATCAAGACCGGATCAATCCAGACTTTTCCTAATGCATCTAATTTTGTAAAGCGTTGTTGCAGACTGTTCTGAATACCTTCTTTTAGTGCCTGTAAAAGCTTAAAGTCCATCGCGGCCAAATATTTTTCAACGACGACCGCATTTTGAAAACTGCCTTTTGGGAAGATAATTTTCTCTACAGTATCTACGCCACGTGAATTGAGATGACCATAGAGCTGGGTCAAATTACGTGTTGGGATTTTATCAATCACATTTAAAAAAGCAGTGATAACTTGCTGTTGATACCTGTTCTTTTGATTTAAATCTTTAAAACTAGTGATGGCTTTAGGGTTAGTCACTAACTTCATATCAGCATCCATTGCAACTCGTAGAACATGATCTAACCGACGACCAAATTCACCTGCACGAGAAGACAATAAACTCAGTACAGTATCAATATCCAGTTTAAGTAATGCAGCTTCTAAATCACTATAGAAACTTTTTAGACGACCGTTATTACGCGCTTTTTTGGCAATATCAAACACCTTAGTCGAATAATCACCCACATGTAGGTTATGAAATAAACGTACCCATTTATTACGATGACGACCAATATCCTCCTCATTTATCACTCGTTCTAATTGCTTGGTTAGCACTCTACGTTGTGAGCGAGGTAATGATTTAAAACGGGTATTTTCTGCTAACGACACATCTCCCCCTGAGATAAAGGTCGCAATACGTAGAATATCAGTCGCATTTTTTACCATCACTTTAATATCATGTCCATCTTGTAAAAACTTTGCAGCTACGACACACATATTCTCATGAAATGGAATGTCCTCAGGTACACGTAATTGATTGGCATTATCTTGCTCCATAAACCACTGAATAATACCCTTGTCTTCATCCGACAAGGAATCCTGTGCCAGCAATAAAGTAGTAAAAACCTGTAAAAATTTTGCCGAGTTAATCGCAGTTATTTCTTGAAATTTAATATTTTCAAATGTAAATTTACGTGGTAATAAATTATAGCCAGGCATCCATTCACCAAAACTATAATAATGAAATATAGCGTTAAAATATAACTCAGCATCACTGGCATTGATAACTTGGTCAGGAAAATTAGGGTACATAGGCTTATGCTGAATATGACTGCCTTTTAGTTTCTGTAGCACAGGAATCACTTTTTCACCCAGCTTGGCGGCATCTGCTGGTTTCATCTGACATAACTGCTGATATAAATCTTGTGACATTATAAAACCAAGCTCCATCATTTTGGCATTAAGCGTCAGCACTAATGTATTTTTAGTTGGTTCACTTTGATTAAGGTTTAGTCCTTCCAGGACTAAAGCATGACATTTTTGAATTGCAATTGTTATAACATTCATATTTGACCTCAGAGCCATTCATTTTCAAATGACTTCAAAATTAAAAAAGGAGAATGACATAGCTAGTTACATTTGAAATATTAGAAGTAAGCTATGCCATAGCCTTATGCTTAGGTAAGGAGAGTTAATGATCTTTTCGGTTAGATTAATAGTCTAGTGCTCAAAGAGCATGAGAAGTAAGATCATCAATAGCCTTGATTAAGCATGAGGAGAATAGGTAATCTAATAAGTGCTGTTGCTCTACCAACTGAGCTACAACCCGCCTATTAATAGGTGTGGGTTGGCTGGATTCGAACCAGCGACCGACAGGTTGGAATCTAGAAGGAAGATTACCAATAGCCTCGATTAATTAAAGGCACACTATGTGCCAAACTTTAAAAAAAGACATAAATATTATTTATCTAATTGATTATACTCACTTTTATTTTTATAAGCTTGTGCGGGGTTATTTTTAATATAACCAACAATATATCTATATAGATATATTACGATCTATTTTGGTAGATAAATTTTTTATATTTTTTCCTCAAAACTCGCGCTTAACTATTTTTAGCTGGCTTTCTTGTATTATTAGCCTTTTACTGTATAAAAACAGTTGATATTAAAAACTAACTCCAAGAAACATTTACAATGAAAAAAACAGCACTAGTAACAGGCAGTAACCGTGGCATTGGTTTAGATCTTTGCAAACAGTTAAAGCAAAATGGTTTTCAAGTGATTGCCACTTGTCGGCAGCGTTCAACAGCATTAGATGATCTGGATGTTGAAATAATTGAAGATGTAGAGGTGAGTGATCAAAAAAGTTTATTTAAACTTGCCAACACTTTATCAGCTCGCCGAATAGATTGGCTAATAAATAATGCAGGTATTGCTAATGGTATTGCTTTAAATGATCTAAACGAAGAGAATA
This sequence comes from Methylococcaceae bacterium, assembly GCA_021647145.1. GTDB lineage: Bacteria > Pseudomonadota > Gammaproteobacteria > Methylococcales > Methylomonadaceae > QPIN01. The sequence goes on from JAKIVF010000011.1 coordinate 22,562, forward strand.
TTTCCAGTTGTAAACGAATGTTTGAGGTGAATAGTCTTGGTCCTTTACTGACTACTCAGGCATTGACAGGTAATTTGGGCGAAGGAAGTAAAGTGGCTATTATCACTAGCCGGATGGGTTCAATAGCTGATAATGATTCTGGTGGTAGCTATGGCTATAGAATGTCTAAAGCAGCAGTGAACGCAGCAGGAAAATCTTTGGCTATTGACTTAAAACCACAAGGCGTTGCTGTTGCAATGTTACATCCAGGTTGGGTAAAAACAGATATGACAGCTTATGATGGCTTAATTGATACCTCTGAATCAGTATCAGGACTGATTGAACGAATGAATGAATTGAACCTTGAGAACACAGGTAGTTTTTGGCATATGAGTGGTGAACTTTTACCTTGGTAACTATCCTTCTATACTTCACACAGTCAAGGATGCGGAATTTATATCGAGTTGATTTTGTCGATAGTAAGGCGCTGAAATGGTTGCATTGCTAGGCTACGCAACCATTTCTGCAACGCAGTCTATCGGCAAAAATTGACCGATAGAAATTCCGCATCCTTGACCGCGTGAAGTATAAATACCTATTCTATTTTTTTAGTATTAATCGCTATAAGTTCTCACATGTTATAATGCAACATGGATAGTAGCAGAAAAGGACGCCCCCGCAAAAGTATCTGGAGAAGGTATAAAGTGGCTTTATGATGTTATCACCATTGCCTGTGCAAAAGCTTCAAGTACTTTTTTATTTATTCTCGACGCCAACTGGTTACACCACCCGCAACATCTTCAAGAATAATTCCCTGCTGCTTCAACAAATCTCTTATCTCATCCGCTTTAGCCCAATCTTTATTTTTTTTTGCTTCGCTTCTAGCTTGTATCTGTAAATTAATATCATCTTCAGAAAATCCATCATCGTTTTCTACTCCCTTCAAAAAAATTTCAGGGTCACCTTGCAGAATACCTAAAACCCCTGCTAGTTCAACCAAGGTTGCAGCCAATGCCCCTGCCCTTTTTTTATCCTGTTTTGTAGAATTAAGGTCCCTAGCTAAATCAAATAAGACTGAAAATGCCACTGGGGTATTAAAATCATCATCCATTGCTTGTTGAAAGCGATATTTATATTCATCAACGATTAAACTAGAATTTTTCTCAATACCTCTTAAAGCCGTATATAGCCTTGTTAATGCTGCATTAGCATCATCTAACTGCTCGTCCGAATAGTTTAACGGACTTCGATAATGGCTAGATAAAACAAAAAATCGAATTATTTCTGGGCGATATTTTTTTAAAACCTCCCTTACTGTAAAAAAATTGCCTAATGATTTAGACATTTTTTCTTCATCGACTCTGACGAATCCATTGTGCATCCATAAATTAACAAACTTCTCACCCGTTGCCCCCTCTGACTGAGCAATTTCATTCTCATGGTGAGGGAACTGTAGATCCATCCCTCCTCCATGAATATCAAAATGATTGCCTAGGCAGCAAGTTGACATAGCAGAGCATTCAATATGCCAGCCTGGTCTGCCCTGCCCCCAAGGAGAGCTCCATGAAGGCTCTTCTGATTTTGCCATTTTCCACAACACAAAATCCATGGGATCCCTTTTAGCGTCATCCACACCCACTCTCTCTCCTGCTTGCAGGTCTTCTATTTTTTTACCTGATAATTTTCCATAGTTTTCAAATTTTGAAACCGAATAAAAAACATCGCCATTCGTTCCTATATAAGCTAAACCTTTGGAAATCAATGTCTCAATCATCAAGATGATATTATCCATTGATTCAGTGGCTTTAGGTTCAATATCAGGTGGTAGAACAGACAATGCACGCTCATCCTCATGCATTGCGTTAATAAACCGTTCTGTTAATGTTTGATAAGTTTCTTTATTTTCATTAGCTCTTTGAATAATTTTGTCATCAATATCGGTCACATTTCTAACGTAAGTTAAATCGTAACCCGAATACCTAAAATAACGAGCCACAGTATCAAATACAACCATGACCCGTGCATGACCAATATGGCAATAATCATAAACTGTCATTCCACAAACATAAAGCCCAACCTTTTTTTTTATACGGGGTTTAAAGGCTTCTTTGCTTCGCGTTAAGGTGTTATAAATTTTAAGCATCTCTTATTATTTCAAACAAAATGAACATTGACCGACCAATTTACCAAGACAAAGGCTTCTCTTTCAAGTAAAAAACGCATAAAATTAACTCTTTATGTCTACTACACAAAAAAATATGCCTAAAATTTTTCTTTTCTTCATCCTTTTTTTAACTACAACCCTATCATTTGCAACGGAAAAAACAATGTCAGAAACACAAACAAAAGTAAAACTAAGCACTTCTCTTGGCGATATTATTATTCAGCTTGATGCTGATAAAGCACCTATTTCAGCAGCCAATTTTTTAACCTATGTTAAAGAAGGATTTTACGATGGAACAATTTTTCATCGTGTTATACCTGATTTTATGGCACAAGGTGGGGGATTTGATGCAAATTTTAAGCAAAAAGAAGTCCATGCTCCAATTAAAAATGAAGCAGATAATGGTTTAAAAAATCTTAAAGGTACTTTAGCAATGGCACGCACGTCTGACCCTGACTCTGCCACCGCTCAGTTTTTTATTAATTATAAAGACAGTTCATTTCTTGATTATACAAGCCCTACACCTCAAGGTTGGGGTTATGCTGTCTTTGGTAAAGTAGTTGAAGGAATGGATGTTGTTGATGCTATGGCTAAACAAGCAACTGGAAACCGTGATGGACACCAAGATGTTCCGAAAGAAAATATAATTATTAATAAAGCAGAAGTTATTAAATAGGCTTTATCTAGGTCAATCCTTAAGGCAATTCTATTATCTTGATGAATGAAAATATTTATAGGTTGGTGTCGTCTCTTTGGAAACCCACCGTTGATAGAATGGTTGTTGGGTTAACGGAGGAACTGTTAGCCTATATATGGACCCCTCATTGAGAATGTAAATACTTTATGTAACTGCTTATTATTAACCTCTAATATGAGAGGATAAGCAGTTACACTAAATAGTTTACATTCTCTCAATGGATGAAAAAATTCATACCTTTATGCAAAAGGCCTATCCCCTCGCGATATTGTTGATACATAAAGAACTCTATGGTGCTGATATTCTCCCAGTCTTATTTCTAAAGTCACTAGCTGTACTTGAACAAGTTATTGAGCCGCAATCACCCCCCCTTGACACTGTCTATCCCTTAGTTTACCTTGACTGTATTTTGTTAAAATAAAGACGGATAAAAAAGTGATTAATTTAAGAGTGCAAGAGGTGTAAATATGTATTGAACCTTACTCAGAACCAGCCTTTTTAAGAGTAGGAAGTATATGCTTTTCATCTCCATACGCTTCAATAATCATTTCAAAGGGGGCTAACTGAGTATTTTCTTCCTCAATTAAATCTTCAAATTCTGTAATTCTTTCAACTGCTTCATCCCAAGGAGAACCTGCTTCAATAAGCACATCTCTGCGATTGTGATTAAAATGTACTAGCCAAGTAATTTCATCAGCACCTTCTTTAGGAGTGAGATTATCAGTCATTTTAGTTGCTTCTTTAATCAAATCATCAAGACCACTTTCTCCATGCATAATATTTGAATCATACAAACTTAACAGGCTCAATGGTAACTTAAGTCCTAAAGCTTTAGCCTTTTTCAGAGCAGGCTTATAATAGAGGTTACTGACAACCTGGTCTTGAATATCTCTAAAATCTTGAGAATGAGCATTATCTTTCCACTCTTCTATTAATCCACCTAGATTTTCAGTTGAACCACTTGCTATTCTATCTTTCTCTCTTTCATCATCTGTTTTGCCATCACTATCATAACGAAGCTTTTTTAACTTTCTTAATTCATCTTGATATTGAGCTAATGAATTGTCAGGCATTAACTCAGTATACTTCTCTATAACTATGAGCATATCTCCAGTTGCTGAGGTAAAGCCTGCTCTACCAGCCGTTATTCCACGACCATCATCAATATCTTTAGCATAATCGTATTTAATTTCTGTTGTGCCATTTTCAAAAATACTAATAAATTGATCAGCAATAAGATGCTGCTCTTTATTAAAACCAAGCGCATCTTTTGGTTTCTTTTTTACATTATAATGCGATGCTAAACTCCAAGAACCCCACCCCTTATTCCAAGCGATTACATGCCACCTGCCTTCACCATATGATAGTTTTTTTGAATGTTTATATGAACATTCCTTAGATTCTTCACAACCAGCTTTTGATGCAGAAAAGCCTTTAAAAAGAAGATTTTCTGAACTATCAAGACTCCATAAATAATAATAAGTGGCACCCGAAACAGCCTTCCATTTATAGGTTGGAGTCTGTTGTGTAATAGAGCCTTTTGGTGTTATAGGTATTGGTGGTTTGGGTTTCGCATATGCTGTTGATAAAAATAGTGTACTGAAAAGTACTGGTACTATAATTTTTAAGATATTATTTTTCATTATTATTAGGATATTTCTCTTTGGTTATATTTAGAATATAACCCGATAAGACTAAATCCCCTAAAAAAAGTTCCTCCCCCCCTCTTTCCTTTTCTGAAAAAATGGTTAAAAATAACCTACGATTTTATCCCTATCTCTGCTAAAAAAAAATATGAGTCACACTGAAATATTAGGCTACGTTGCAGCATTTTTGACCACAGCTTCTTTTTTACCACAAGCTTTGTTGACATTAAAAACCCGAGACACCAGCTCTCTTTCAATTAGCATGTATTCCCTATTCACTATTGGCGTATTTCTGTGGCTCATTTACGGCATACAAAAATCTGATTATGCCATCATTTTTGCTAATGCTATAACGTTTGTATTATCGACATCTATTCTTGGATTTAAAATTTATAATGTAGTTTATAAAAATGGCTGACTAACTTTCTAACAATTTTTTAGCGGTAGTAATATTGTCAATGCTAGCTTGTAATGTGCCGATCTTTAGGAATTGAAATGTCTAGTGAAGTTAAAACCCTCCGAAGGTTTTTGCTTTCCCTTCTTACAACGTGCTTATAAACCAGCCTTGATAATTTTGGCAGACAAACATTACAGTCATTAAAAAATGAAATCTTTGTTAAGCATCTAAATCCAAACAAGGTTAAAATACAGTTTCAACTATAAATATAATAATAAGAGGATTACTGATGAAATTCACCCCTTGCTGCGATCAATGTACTTACGAAGGCACACATTGCGAAGGTTGCGGCCGCTCTCATAAAGAAATAGCCGAAACTAAAGCTTTAGTAATGAGCATTGTCAATTTTGCTCAACAACAAGACTATGACAATATTGAAGAATTTACGGCAGCGATCAGTAAAAGTGTAATTAAAAAATTTCAAGCGTCATCTTAAATTTTAAAAATAACATGGAAACTATTGATGCAATAAAAGCACGTCGTTCTGTTAAACATTTTGATGCTACCCATAAAATACCAGAAGATGAGATTACAGAGCTATTGAGTCTTGCCGCCCTTTCTCCCACTGCATTTAATATTCAACACTGGCGTTTTGTTGTTGTTAAAGATACTGAATTAAGAAGTAAAATCCAAGAGGTTTCATGGGGTCAAGCCCAAGTAACTGATAGTTCACTGCTGATTATTCTTTGTGCTGACTTGAAGGCATGGGATAAATCTTCAAGTCGCTACTGGAAAAATGCAGTTCAAGAAGTACAAGATTTTATACTTCCAGCAATTGATAATTATTATCGTGATAAAGACCAGGTTCAAAGAGATGAAGCTATGCGCTCTTGCGGGATTGCTGCTCAAACATTGATGTTAACAGCAAAATCTATGGGTTATGACTCTTGCCCTATGGATGGTTTTGATTTTTCAGCCGTCGCTAACCTCATCAATTTACCTGCTGACCACATTATCGCTATGTACGTAGCTATTGGTAAAGGTCTAACTGAAGCCGCTCCCCGTGCAGGTCAATTAGCTCTTAATGAAATAGTTATTGAAAATACATTTTAGAGATATAATCCTCACTATTTAGATTGATACTTTACTTAGTTACGAGTTGTTAGATTATTTTTGTAGAATGGGCAGCCGTTTCTTTGGCAACCCAACATAACGTATGCTTAAAGTGCTGGGTTAACGAAAGAACCGTTAGCCAACCTTTCACAAAATCTGCGCAAAAATTCCGCATCCATAAATACATAAATACATAAATACATAAATACATAAATACATAAATACATAAATACATAAATACATAAATACATAAATACATAAATACATAAATACATGAAATATAACCGCTTTCTTTTGTAACAACATCATTAAATATGAACCTGATTGAACACAGAAAACTCAAAAGTTTATTTGCTAGAAATAAAGCCTGGGCCAAAGGAATGACGGATAAAAACCCTGATTTTTTTAACCATTTATCCAAACAACAAAGCCCTAATTATTTATGGATTGGTTGCGCGGATAGCCGCGTACCTGCAAATCAGGTAGTTGATCTTGACCCAGGTGAAGTATTTGTCCATAGAAATATTGCCAATGTTGTTGTACATTCTGATTTAAATTGCTTGTCTGTTCTGCAATTTGCTGTAGAAGTTCTTAGGGTAAAACATATTATTGTTTGTGGACATTATGGTTGTGGTGGGGTCAAGGCTGCTTTAGATGGAAAAAAACATGGTTTGATTGACAATTGGTTAGGGCATATTAAAGATATTTATCGTTTACATAAACAAGAGATTGATGCAAAACCAACTAAAGAAGAAAAAATAGATTTACTCTGCGAAAAAAACGTTATTGAACAAGTCTCAAATGTTTGTCACACTACTATCGTGCAAGATGCTTGGAGTACTAATCAAGATTTATCTGTCCATGGTTGGATTTACTCAATTAATAATGGATTATTGAAAGAGCTAGATACGAAAGTCTGTGATAGTAAAATGTTTCGGCATATGCACTCTTTAAATGATTAATTCCAAATTATGAACACCCAAGAAACCTCTGATTTGTCAAAGTTTGAGCACCTCACTAAATTACGAACTGCTTTGGCAATTTCTCAAGGGACAAAACTATTTTCTACCTTAAGACAGGAATCAGAAGATACTGTATCTCATGACCAATCAAAACGTGTCACTTATTTAACTGAGCTTTTCTCCCGTATACACCGTGAAATATTCCATGATTGGAGAAATCAAGCCACGGTAGAGCATCGCCCTGGCACTATGAAATACGCTAAAAAACGTAAAGCTTTTCGATTAATCGTTGAACAATTGGTTCTGGATGGTGATAATAATCGTGCTACAGCTATTTTCGATAACAACGGTTTTGTTATCCATACAAATAACATTGCTGAAAGATTAGCTGATTTTTATCAAAAAATGCGCCAAGTCAGACCTTTTTCTTATGGCAATAGAATCACTCTGGACTTTTTTCTTATTGCTTTAGGCAAACTACCGGCATTTAAAAGCGTGCATGAACAAGGCATAGATTTTAGAAGGCTAGAGGCTGCAGATACCGCTGCTTTACATGATCTTGACAGCTATTACCAAGCAGTTACTACTGCTTTTGAACATGCCCTTGACCCATCTCGAATCAAAGTTTTAGAAAATAAAGCCAATGCTTATGGCACATGGCCTGAAAATAAAGTTTTTATTTCTGGCGTGCCCTTTTTATCTCATACCACCCATCAAGGTACGTTATGTTTAGTTTTAGTCAATGGCGGCTTGGTTCCTCTTGAAGCAATTAAAGACAAAATATTTGTCGCTGGGAAACAATTTGCAGACAACCCAGTCGATGCTACCCGGCATATTATTGGTTATTTACCAAATACAGAAGCATTAAGATCACCAGAAAAAACTGAAATTGATGGCATTAGTATCAGCCCAGAACAAACCCCTCCCCTATTCTGCCTTGATGTAAATGTACTTACTAGCCTGCGTTCTCCAAGTCATACCGAACTTTTAGAACTCATTCAACAATGCGATGTTGATGATAAATACCTTATTTTTACCCTTGCAAATAATAAGGAGCTTAAAACAAAGCTATTGCATGCCGCAGACGGAGATGAACGGCTAATTCGATCAGTAGAGATAGCTTATACCCGATTAAGCAAAATTAGCAAAAAACTAGATAAAGCTTTAGAAGAAATTTTCATTGGCAAAAAAGCGGTCACTCATCCAATGTTATTTATGAGTATGGGAGGTGCAGGAGCTGGAAAATCAGCAGTAGAAGAAATTGCCGAAGCTCATTGCGGAGATAATTTTGTTATTGCTTCATTGGATGAGTTTCGTAAAATAAGTGATTTATATACTGTACTAACTGCAGCGGATCACCATAGTGATGATTATAACTACGTTGAACCCTTTGCTAACCGACTAAGACAAATGGTAGCTGATCATGCCAAAAAGTCTCACATCAATATTCTATATGATGGCACGTCAATCCCATATAGCCCACGCTACCAAAAAATTGTTGAACAATTTAAAGCATCAGGATTTAAAACCCAGATTACGGCTGTCGATGCTTTTATTGTTAAACCAAGAGGCCGTGAATCTGAACTAATGCGATCTGATGTTATATCTAGCGTAAAAATGCGTTACGAACAAACTGGAAGAGCCTTACCTTGGGTAGTAACAGTTGATAAACATATCAGAGCACCGTTACAGTTTTTACAAGCACTTGAACATCAGCATTTAGAAAAAATCTCACTGTTTGCTAACGATGGAGAAAAAGACCGTCATTATTTAGTCGCAGAAAGTTTTTTATTCACTGACATGGAAGTCCAAAATTTACAAAAGCATCAGCTATCTAACACACTTAAAGGGCATTTAACCGAGCTAATTAATAATCATGATGCCTCAATCTTAAAAAAACTATCCATTAGTAACAAAACGGACATTAAATCATTAATAAGTAGAAACCCTATCTTTGAAGAAACCAACCTATCTTATTTGATTTATAACAATCAATATGGCAACCGTGTTTTAATCATTTATAACATGCGGCGCATGGTCGATTTTATAGAAAAAAGACAATTAAACCCGAATGCTTCCGGTGCAGAAGGCTTATTACACAAACCAGAAACACTGGCCTTTGATGTAGATCCTTTAGCTGAACATCCATGGATAAAAAGATTGCAAGGCTCTTTGCTTAGTAACACCAATTAAATTATTAGATTGCAATAAAAATATGATTGAAATAACAGACTATAAAAGTTTATTAACCGTAGGTAGACAACAAAGCGATCCACAGCGTTTTCTTTTTGTATTTCTAGAAACATTTTTATCTGACGATCATAATGACGAAGATAAAAAACGATTTCAGTCTGGACAAGGAGGAGAATTAAAAGCCATTATGTCTGTTGATAAAAATTTATCCGAGTTAACAAACTTTACTGCTTTAGTCACTGAGTCAGAACAAATGGAACAAGAATGGAGCATAGTTTTAGTAGCTTGTCTTTCTGGAAAAAATGGTAATTTCCCCTCCTCTGAAGAAGCTGAAGAACCGCTCAAAATGATGGTTCAGGCAGTGCAAAATGGTGGTGATTTATCTAAATATTTAGCTTTTGATAAACAAGGTGATTTATTGCATTTTTCCTAAAAACAGCAATTTAAGCAACTGAAAATAAACACCCCCCTCATTTGCATAGAATTTTTGTTCGTCTTAGGTTTTGTTGCGAAGGATGCATTACAGATTATGTAACCACAGCAACAAAACCTAAGTCAGAGAAAAAGACAAAATGGTTGGGTTATTCAGGGCAATTACACTTAAAAAAACACCAAATATTTTGAGTAAATAATCATTAATTTTCCAGTATCACTCGCAACAAATACATTACCAACGGTATCATGAGAAGGAATTTCATTGGGTAAACCTAACAATTCAACAAACCATTTTTTTTGGCTTCGGCAAACTCCTCAATAGCCACCCAATTATCTGCTCCACAGATAGCTGCACACAGCGTAATAAAAAATATATCTTGAAGCTGATGTTTCTTTTTCCTGTCAACCCGAGGGTCTTTGATGCTTAAAAAGTGCTGTAAAACAGATATAGTTTGTTTGATTGTCATTTTAAATCAAAATATTAGACCTATAATCTCATCTAATTTATATTATCAAGTCTGTTTAAGTCCAATCGCCCAGCTGTATCACCTCATTCTTTATTTCCAATACCCTATCGCCTGATTTAATTCAGCTTGTGCTCGTAAGGCATCAAACTTTGCGGCAATATTCCCAGACTGTGATTTATCTCTTGCAACTTCGGCTTCAATATAACGAGTTACGGTCACTGTTCCAGCTTTGCGTTGTTCACTCACTAGTCGAAATGCTTCATTTGCTGCAGTGACGGAAGACGAAGTGACCTTTACACGTGCTAAAGCTTCTTTTAAATTTAAATATGATTTTTTGACTGCACTTTCTATCTGTAACTGGTTTTGTTTTGCCATTTTCTTGGCAATAGCCACTTGGTATTCAGCTTTTTTGACTTTTTCACTGTCACGAAAGCCAGAAAAAATATCTAGTTCCACCATGACGCCTGCTGTTACATTGTCACGATTAGTGCTGAAGTCTATATCTTTACTGTCTGATCCATAAGATACATAAGCATTAGCTGTGGGCAAATATGCTCCACGGGCAGCCTTGAGTTGTTGCTCAGCAATCTCTATTTGTTTGCTTGCTCTTTCTGTTTCTGGACGTTGGCTCATGGCTAAGCTTAGAAGTTCATCAAAGGAATGCTCGCTTTTTGGCAAAACCCATTCACTTGATGAATTAATTTCAAAAGGTTCATTTGCGACCAATCCTAATAAACTCTTTAGTCCTATTTTTGCCATCTCAATCGCATTGGATGTCTGGATTTTTTTATCTTGTGCTTCTGCAAGTTGAACTTCTAATGACAATACATCGGAGCGTAATGTTGACCCAGCTTCATAGCTATTCTTACTTTGTCTTAATTCATTTTCTACTGCATTAATCGATTTGATGGCAACGTTATCAGCTTCTGTTGCTGCAAGATAGGCATAAAATGCAGAACTGACAGTTTGAATCAAATAATTTCGCGCAGCAGATTTTTCTAATGTGGCTGCTTCTACACCCAGTTGAGCAGCTCTAGTTTGAAAGTAATCTTGTCCGCCTCTAAATAATGAAAGTTTGGCGCTGATTTCTGGACGATAATTATCTGTACCACCAGGATGATTAAAGTCTGTGGTGGGTGAAAAATCCAGTCGGCGTTGTGCAATGATCATCCCAAAAGCACGGGAAGGATTATCGGTATGTTCATAAAACAAACCTGTTTTTATATTTGGATAAAAACTGGAAAGGGCAATCCCTACTTGAGATTCTGCCTGAGCAATTCTATCTTCCATAATTTGAAGATCAGGATTGTTAATCAACGCATGCTCTATGGCTTGAGTTAGATTATAAGTATGGCTTTCAGTAGCAAATATTGTAACTGAGTTTAGCAATAATGTTGTTGCAAGAAATTGCCTTATTTGAAAACTGTTCATCATAATTATTTAGCCTTTAATTGACTCGGTAAAATCAGTTTTTCACCCATGGTTAAACCGGAGATAACCATGACTTTATTACCTGTTTTTTGACCAATTCGAATAAAGCGGCGAATAGCAGCCCCATTTTCTAAAACCCAGACAACATCAAGTTGTCCCATATGTTTAATATAGTCTGTTGGTATATACAACTGTTCCAATTCACCAGCAGGAATACGGATTCTAGCAAACATGCCTGGTAGTAATTCACCATCATGTTCAATTTTAGCTTTGACTAAAAAGCTTCGAGACCCAGGGTTAGCAGCAGGAACAATCTCTTCAATAGTAGCCATAATTGACTTATGCAATGCCGGAATTTCTGTTTTTAACTGTTGACCTATCTTTAATGTTAGTGCTAAAGATTCACGGACATTGGCATCTATACGTAATGAGGAAGGGTCATATAAGGTTAATAATTTTACTCCTGGTGATGCTAAGTCACCCGGTTCAGCAAACCTATCTATTACTCTTGCTGAAAATTGAGCTTTAATCCTACTGTAACTTAATGTTGTTTGTGATGATCGCAGTATTTGTTTTGCACTGGCTAATTGTGCTTTTAGGCTGTTATATGCTGCACTAGCTTGCTCAAGCTGAGCTTTAGTAACACTTTCTTTACTAAATAGACGTTTAGTCCTATTGTAGTGAGATTTAGCTTGTGTCAATTGAGCTTTAATTGAATTGATGTTTGCTTTCGACTGAGCGACACTTGAACGATTATTTCTATTATCTAACTCAATTAATAAGTCGCCTTTTTTTACTGTATCACCCGCTTTGACATGAATAGACTTAATTCGTGCTAAGACTCTGGCAGCAACATGGGTGGTTTGCTTTGATCTGACCGTTGCAGGGACATCTTCATGTAATTGCGATTGGGTATTCTGGATAGTTAACGTTTCACCATTATAAGAGGTCTTGGTTGCTAATTCACCCGGTTCAATTTTTGTATCAAATGCACCTGCCATCCATGTAATCGCCAGCAAAAGCCCTGCGATGGTCAGTAAAGGAACTGCAAATTTTTTTATCGTATTCATTAATGATGTCCTATATCGTTTCAGCGTGTTTGTCAGAGGGCGAATAAACCAAATAATAAACGACTGGAATCACCAGTAGTGTAAATAAGGTGGAGGCTAAAATACCAAAAATAATAGCGATGGCTAAGCCACTAAAAACCGGATCTAAGGTAATAATCAAGTTTCCCAGTAATGTTGTTCCTGCTGTTAATAAAACGGGACGCATGCGTATTGCTCCAGCTTGTAATAATGCATCTTCTAATGCCATCCCATTTTTTCTGGCTTGAACAATAAATTCAATCAGAATCAGCGCATTACGAATCACAATACCTGCCAAGGCAATCATACCGATCATCGCGGTAGCGGTAAATAAGACAGGATCCGGACTGTTTCCAATATAACGTTCTCCAAACTGATTTAACAGCCAAAAACCAGGCATAATACCAATCACTGTCATTGGAATAGACGACATAATAATCAACGATAAAGCCGTCGAGCCAGTTTGCATACGCATGACAAAATAAATACCGATAAGTGCAAAAGCAAAGGCTAAGCCCATATCTCGAAACACTCGAATAGTTGTGTCCCATTCGCCTTCTCCATCCCAAACGACAGTGATGTCATCTGGAACTTGCCAGGCAATCCCTCCACCAGAATTTAAGAAACTACGACTTTGCCATTCTTGAGGGCTTATTTCGTGATCTTCCAAATCTGCTTTTACATCTAAAACAATTTCAACAGGTGTTCGCCCTTCCAGTTCAGCAGTGACATAAACCACTGGCTTTAGATCTTTATGGTAAATAGCTTTATCAGCAGGTAATTCAACAAATTCGCCTAATTCACCCAGCGATATTAAAGGTGATTTATTGTTGGGAGACTGGCCTTTAAGCGGTAAAACAGCCAAATCATTTTGGCTTGTACGCATTTCTTTATTTAAGCGTAAAGTAATCGGCAAAGGATTCGCTTCTCTTTCAAGGTTAAAGTAACCAGCAACTTGTCCTTGGTTCGCTATTTTAAGGTTTAATGCAATATCTAGAGTGGAAATACCAGATAGCATGGCTTTTTCTTTATCCGTTTGAAAACGCCAACGAGATTGGTCGGCTTCAACCGTAGAATCAATTTCTACTACAAACGGCTCTTGTTTTAGCCTGTTCATGACTAAAGTCGCGGCATCCCTTTGTTTTTGGTAATCGGTCAAAGGGTCACCATAAATTTCAGCAACCAGTGTGCTTAAGACGGGTGGGCCTGGAGGAACTTCAACAACCTTTATAGAAGTGCCATCAACATTTAGCGGCTCTAGTAATTTGCGTAAACGTAATAAAATAGCGTGTGAATTATGTTCACGTTCTTGTCTTGGCGCTAGTGTTATGCGTAAGTCAGCTAATTGAGGTGCTTGACGATAATAATATTGTCTAACCAAACCGTTAAAGTCGATAGGGGAAGACGTTCCTACATAACTGGCAATGGCTTTTACTTCAGGTAATTGCTTCGTAATTAAAGCTGTTTTTTGTGCAATAGCGGCTGTTTGCTCCAAGGTGCTACCTTCGGGTAAATCAATTAAAATTTGTATTTCATCTTTATTATCAAATGGCAATAATTTAAGTGGAACCATTCGAAAGACAGGTAAACTAGCGGTAATTGCAAAAAGACTGACAAGTATAATAATTAATAACCAGGCTTTTTTGCGAGTGGCAATGAAGGGCCCCACCAATTTACGATAAAAAGTTAGCAAACCCTCGGAGGTTTCTACTTCTTCCACTGGTTTTAATGCCTTGCTGGATAGCCACGGCGTAACCATAAAGGCAACCAGCGTAGAAATCATAACGGCAATGGGTACATTAAAAGCCATTGGCGCCATATATGGCCCCATCATCCCAGTAATAAAGGCAAGAGGAATAAAAGCAAGCATAATAGTGACAGTGGACATTAACAAAGCAGAACGAATTTCTGCCATTGCTTGAATAATACGCTCATGAGAGCTCCCCACACCTTTGCGCATAAATCGTTCGATATTATCAATCCCTGTAATGGGATCATCAACCAGTAAACCTAAAGATAAAATTAGCGCAAATAAAGTCACTCTGTTGATTGTATAGCCAAATGCCATATCAATCATTAAGGTTAGACCATAACAAATAGGAATAGCCAGACCGACAACAAGAGCCGCTCGCCAGCCTAAAAAAACCGCAATAAATACAACGACGGTAAAAATGGCAAAGGCCAGACTTGTGGTTAAATTAGAGACTTTTTCATCAGCAGTTTTTCCATAATCACGTAAAACTTCTACATGTATTTCAGGAGGTAATAATTCTTGTTGTAACTTTGCAATATGCTGATGAATATTTTCTGCTAACCAGACAGCATTTGACCCTCTTTTTTTTGCGATAGCCAAGGTTACCATAGGGTATTGCTGGTCAAATTCTTTAGACGATGGATGACCCGGTGCAAACTCAATCCAGCTATATTTATTAACCTCCGCAGGCCCATCAGTAATCGTCGCAACATCTTGCAAATAAACAGGCAAGCCATCCACTCCATTAATGACTAAGGTTTTTAACTGATTTAAAGAACGAATAAAATCGCCCGCTTCTAAAACTACAGATTGATTATTAGCAGAAACAATACCAGCTGAATGTAATTGATTAGATGCGCTTATTGCACCAATAATCTCAAGGACTGTCGTTTTTCGTGCAGCCATGCTTTGTGGATTAAACTGAACCTTAATGTTTCTGGCTCTACCACCGACAATATTGACTTGATTGGTATTTTCAATTTGCTGTAAAGAAGTGGTCATTTCATCAGCAAAGCGCCTTAATTCAAAATCACTATATAAATCAGGTTGGCTGCTCCATAAACCCAACATTACCGTAGGCACATCATCTACTTCTAAAGGCTTAATAACCCAGTTACTAACAGTTGCTGGGATTTTATCAATATTAGAATGAAGCTTGGTATAGGCGTTAAGCAAAGCATCTTCACGATCTTCCCCTACAAAATAACGTAGAGTGACAACAGCTTGACCTGGGCCAGAGCGTGAGTAAATATGTTCAACTCCTGAAATTTGAGAAAGCAGTTTTTCTAACGGTAAGGTGACTTGTTTTTCAATTTGCTTTGCCGACAAACCAGGAACAGAGATAATAACATCAGACATTGGTACAACAATCTGCGGCTCTTCTTCTCTAGGTGTATAAATCAGAGCAATAGTACCTAAAGCAAAAGAGAGCACAAAAAACAGAATAGGTAAGCCACCTTTTAAAGAATAGGCAACTAATTTATCCATCCAGGTATGATGTGCTGAATTTGAAGAGTTCAGGTCTTGTTCCATATTAATAGAAAGCCAGTAAATGATGTATGTATAAAAATATGTATATAATTATATTCTAATATCTATTGTTTGTTAAGGATTTTTAGTTTCGTATCCTTTACATTTTAATATTAATAATGACAAGCTTATTATTTTCACCTTAGAGATAGATTCAATCTATATGTTTAGTAACTAACTTATAAATATGAATCAATACTTCCCGCGGTCACGGGTGCAGATTTCTGTCACATTTTGAGGCAAATACCCCCTCTTTGTCTCGGAAAAAATCAAAAAGACGCTGTATAGCCTAACTCCCTAATAATAAAATAATTATCAATAGTACCCCAAAAAAAAATTTTATTATTTGGCAAATTTTCTCTTCCTTGTTCATCTAATTTAATTGTGATGATTAAACGATTTCTTCTCGATATATGTTAATCATTATATTTAAGATGAATAACATTATTTATTCGATAAAATATTAGAGAAATTTCAATGAAAATAATGAAATATTTAACCATGCCTTTTATACTTATTGTAACTTCGGGGGTATCTCAAACCACTCAGGCTTCAAACGATTTTTGGTCAAACGTTGCTGTTCATATTGTTGCTAATCATTTAACTACAGCACGTTATTATCCAAAAAAATGTGATCGAGAATATAGGGATCGTTGCTACAAAAGAACTGGTTATGCTAGACGAGCTTGTTTTAGAAACAGACAATATTCTTCTAATAATAGGAGACACGAGGATTATCCAAGATTTCCTGATAATGCAAGAAACTACAATAATAGACGATATAATACTAAAAGAGGATATTCAAGCGATTACTAATGCTTCAATAATAATATTACCGGGTGCTTGTATTTTGAATACAATCAGTTGTAAGACAAAGGGTTCATCATTAACCTAACATTTTTCGCATACCTTTTGTTGGAGTGCAAAAAAAACGTGAAGCGAGAAATACTCACCCGTTTGGAGAGCTGTAATAATTGTATTTAACATATTATTTAACAAGTTATTTCCAAACTTAGCGGTCAACTGATTTATTTAGGTTTAATCGCATCTGTAATGTAAAAGAAATATAATTTTTGTAAACTTTTTTAAGTTTATACGTCTAAGAAAAAAACAATAATAATTAATGATGCTTTCAAATACATGACTCCTGAAAAAGCAAAAACAATGGTCTTTGAAAATTTGAATTACCTTGATGGTCTTTGTCAGAATCGTTTCCGGCATGATCCAACATTAGGAGAGTTAGTGCAATGTTATTTATTGGAAAAGCTTCAAGAAAATGACTGGGAGCGTATTAGAAAGTTTAAAGGGTCAGTTCAGTTTTTAACTTATTTTACTGTAATAGCAAATCGCCTGATCACCCAATTTGAACGTGAAAAATGTGGTTACCCAAGACCTCCTAGTAGTTTACCAAACACCCCATTAGCCAAGAAAGCCTTTTGGTTATTGAAGATTAAAAAATGGAATAAACCGGAGGTTATTCAAATTCTTGAATGTATGGATGCATCCATAGAGCGAAGAGAAATTGAGATGATTATCCAGACAATCCTAAATCAAAAAAAACATACTCGGTTTAATAACCACTTTGAGAGTGTAGAAGATATTGAAACTATTGCTATTTCTGACGATTCTCCTGAAAATATTTTAATAAAAGATGAATTACAACAACTTAAAACTATCATTAAAACTTATTTATCGTTACAAGACGAGAGCCTTTTACCGCCTAAAATGCGTGCAAAAGTAGATAACCTATCCACCCAACTTAATCTTTCCGATGAAGACTGGTTATTTATTCGGTTGTATTTTGTTGAAGATTTATCGATTAAAAAGGTAGCTGAGCGATTAGGTTTGAAAGGCGATGCACACAAACGCTACCACAGGATATTAAAACAATTGCAGAAAACTTTCCGACAATTAGATTTGTCTGAAGCTTTTGCTGCTTAAAAAAAGGGTGACTATGATGAGTAAAATAACATCCTCAGCTAAAAGTGAAACACTTTTAGGACTTTATGCTCTTTCTGGCAAAAAACATTCAACACCTGATGATTGCCCTAGTGATGAGAATATGGCCGCTTTTATTGAGCATCAACTTTCAGCCAAGAAATATCAGACTGTGCTAAAACACCTTAATCATTGCTCCACTTGTTATAAAGACTGGATGATGTCATGTCAATCAATTGAAAAACTACTTCCCTCACAGGTGCAAAAAACAAAAACAGGTTTCTGGGGAAAAATATGGCAAGGAATCAACAACAGCCGTTCTTTTTTTATTTTTGGAATTCCCTCAGCAACAGTTTTAGCCACTGTCGCTTTTTTGCTGTTTTCACCTTTTACAAACTCAGTTAACCAGCAAATTAATAAAATGTATCAGCAAGATATGGTTCATTCAGCATCCTATGCTATTGTAGCAGAAAGAATGCTTTTACCATGGAAAAAGGTCTCACAAAGTTTCAATTCTTCGCCATTGTCACCCGAAGTAAGGGCATATAACGCAGGTTTATGGAAAGGGCAAGCTGATATATTGAAAACAATTGAGAATCCCCTACCAAAAAAACTATTACCTTTACAAAATGAGCCTTGGCCCAAAAGTGACTATTCTGTTTATTATGAGTTTGGGCGCTGGACATTTTTATTAAGAACAGCACTTGAGTCAGAACAAGAATTAATCAACATGGAAAAATACAAACAAATTAAAGATGATTTATTAAAAAACTTTTCCCAAAAAATATCAACAGATTTTCACGTAAATCAAGCAACTTTAGCATTGAAAAAACTTGGTATTCTGCTTACAAAAGTAGAGCAGTCAAAAACTCAGGAGCAAAGAAAAGAACTGAGTCATCAACTTAAATCAACCATGTATTTATTAGGTTCTGATTAATTATGATCATTTGTCCTCGTTTTAAATTTATCTGGCCATGGATACTCTCAATCTGTCTTTTGGGTTATATCAATACAGGATATTCAGCACAAAAACACCCGACTGATGAAGTTGCATTTTATATTGATAATTATGGTGAAATCAATCCAAAAAGTGACAAGCAAGTCGCTTTAGCTCATCAAGTTTTTGCAAGAGTGATGGCTGTAGCAGATAAAAGTACTCAACGTTTTCCAAAACTTGTTGTCGTTAATCATCAAAAAAAACCGTGGGCCATTGCCCTTCCAGATGGACATATCGTTTTATCAAAAAAAGCACTCACTACAGCACATCTTAATGCTGATATAGAAGAAACTGAAACTCGTTTAGCTTTTGTTCTGGGTCATGAGTTAGCTCATTTAAGCCATGATGACTTTTGGCACAGAGAAGCACTCCAGTTTTCAGAAGTTCAATCAAAATCAAAAAAAAATTCAGATAGCTCTAATATTCAGAAAACTAAAGAAAAAGAATTAAAAGCAGACGACAAAGGGTTTATTTATGCCGCCCTTGCTGGATTTCCTGTCAAGTTTCTATTGCAAAATAATTCCAATTCTATTAATTTTTTTACTTTGTGGATGCAACAAAGTAGTCGTGAACTGTCTGATACTGCTAATTCCTCTGAAACTCGTGCTATAGCATTACAAAGACGGTTTCTCCATTTAAAAGAACAAATTACTTTCTTCAATTTTGGTGTACGTTTAAGTCATTTCGATTATTGTGATGATGCTATTTACTTTTTTAAAGAGTTTCAAAAAATATATCCTGGACGAGAAGTATTAAATAATTTAGGTTTTTGTTACTTGCAGCTTGCTCGTCAAGCGATGGATCCCGATAGAGTTTATCTTTATTGGATGCCAATAATACTAGATGGGGAAACTCGTGCTGGATCTAATAATAGACGAAATGGTATTCATATAAAAAGCCTGAAACAAGCCTCCAAAGGTCGGGAAGAAGGTTTGCTTCAAGAAGCGGTAAGATATTTAAAAAAAGCTGTTGAAGCAGATAAAAGCTATTTACCTGCACAACTCAATCTAGCTTCCGCTTTGCTATACCTTGGCAAACCTCATGGTGCCAGAGACATTCTTTCTGATTCTAAACAAATAGCACCAAATAACTCTTCTGTACAAAGTCTTGATGCCCTTGCACTTTATGAACAAGCAGATGTAGATCAAGACTTATGGCCCAAAGCTGTTGCAAAATTAAAAAAAATCACATCCATTCCTGATGTAAAACCTGAACTTATTTTTAATCTGGCGAGACTACTGAGCTTACGCCCACGACCCATAGAAGCAAATACTTATTGGAATAAGCTTGCTATTATCGCCAATCGTTTGCCAAAACCCTTTAAACAAATTGTTTGTAGAAAACAAAGTAATATTGTTAAAGTAGAAGCTTGCACAAAAAAATTACCACCCTCTATTTCAAAAACACCATGGCAATGGCCACTTCAAGTTACAGGTGATAAACCATTATCCCTCAAGGATAAAAGTATACTAAAAAAATGGAAACGTATTGATTTTGACTGGTTTACTAAAGGTCTTCAGGGACATATTTACCAAAGACAAACAGATGGCACCGAAGTATTAGAACTTGATCAGTTTATTCATATGCAAGTGCTTAAAGGCTCTACCTTGGGGCCAGTTAATACAATTTCTGGTTTTTGTCAAAAACCTTTAAGACAACGAACTCTAGCAAATGGTATTATTTGGTCATGTGATCATTGGGCTGTGTTGACTCAAGATAATAAAATAACAGAAGCTTGGTGGATTGCTAAATAAAGCTAAGGACTAGGAAATAAATTACTTATATACCATAACTTGCCTTTTCGTCCGCCTTTTTTCGTATAGCAACGGCTACTTATCCATTTATGCAATCATGCTAAAGGCGAACAAAAGACTTGCATCAGTTACTTTAGATATTCCTTTCGCGTTCCTTATTTCATTCTCTGCGTTTTCTATTTCAAACTCACAAGCGGACAACAACCCTATTCCCTCCGTAACCCTTACACCAACACCTGATTTAGGAACTCCATGCTCATTAAATTTAGAAATAAATACTGAGCATACTATTAATAAATATGAGGTTTTACCCAGGTCTCCCTATGCTTTATGGGATCACTTTCCTCAGGCTTTATTCAATACACTATCTTCAAACCACAGCAGCATAGATACACTTCTTTTTGTTGCCTATAAATACCGAAATAGTGGTCACCCAAATATTGCCCTAAATGTTCTTGAACAGGCTCAAGGTCAAGCAAAAAAAGAAAATAATACAAACCGTTTAGCTTTAATTAAAGGTGGAATGAGTGATGCCTATTTATTATTACGAAATTTAGACCAAGCGTTAATATCGTCTAAAAAGAGTGTTACCCTTGCCCGCCAAACCGAAAACAACTTACTTCTTGCTACGGCCTTGAATCACTATGGCAATGCATTAGCCACAATGCAACGTTATCAGGAAGCATTACTAGCCTATCGTGAAGGAGAGTTACTTACCAAGAAAAGTTCTGATAATTTGCTGTTAGTAAAAATAATGATTAATTCTATCCATGTACTTATTGTGCAAGATTCAATAAGCGAAGCGGTCGATGCGCTAAAAGAAGGCTCAGCGATTGCAAGAAAATCATCAAGTCTTTTTGAAAAGACCTATATCCTTGTCTCTTTAGGATATTTAGCCCATCACTTACAACAGAATACACCTTTTTATTTAGGCTCACTGGACGATGTTTCATACTCAACACTAACCGATGCTCGAACAATTGCAGAAGAAATAGCGGATGCAAATATTCAATCCTATACCTTAGGTCATTTAGGCGAATTTCATGCTGCACAACAACACGAAAAAAAGGCTTATCACTATTTTCAACAAGCCATTTCCCTTGCAAAAAAAACAAAATCACCTGAGCTAACGGCTCGTTGGTTATGGCAATTAGGCCGCTTATTCAAGATGCAAAACAAAATAAAAGAAGCGGAAACTTCTTATAGAGAAGCATTATTTCAATTAGCAAAGATTCAATCGGCTCTCGTCTATGGTTATCGAGGAGAACTTCAATCATTTCGTGAAGATATAGGTGCCATTTATTTGGAGTTAGTAGATATTCTAGTACAAAAAGCCAGTAGTATGGAACAGGAAAAAAACCAATTTGTGGCTCTAAAAGATACCCTCAATTTAATGGAGCAATTTAGAAAGATCGAGT
>JAKIVF010000150.1 GCA_021647145.1 Methylococcaceae bacterium
CCCAACGTAACATTTAAATTATACTTTTCTGCAAGTTCAGCTATTTGGTCGTACCCATTGAGCACACTATAAGTACGTACCGCATGAACCTTGCCTTCTAATAAAGCAAGATCTTGATTTATTTCTTGTTTAGTTGGAAATAAGTTTTTTTCTGGGTCATCATTACGTCGAGCAGGATTAAAGGATACTCCCATCATTAAACCTTCCCATGACTGAACCTGGTCTGGTTTATTCATATACGCCCAAAAAAATATATTGGCTGTTACAATTAAAGTAAGTGTAATGATCGAAACCGTTATTCTCTGCATACTTAGTTTCCTAGGCTACTGATATTTATAGTATATCTTGTATAGGAACAAGATATTTCGCTATTAAACATCAACTCAAAGCATATATCATGCCACTTAATATTCTTTACCAAGCATAGTAATAACAGCTAAGCCCTTGTTATTACAGATTTTGAGATTGTTAACTATCAATAACCCAATAAATTTAGCTACCTTTCTGGCTGTAGATAATGCTTCGTCGTTTTATAACAACAATACTGGAACTCAATGCCTATAGGTATTTAAAGCTATTTGACACTTCTATTTTTAATGTTTGATTTATCACTTTGTCCCTTAATAGGGACGTTTTATTACTCCTACATCACCCCTGTCTACTCTCAAACTGAATAGTTGCCATATAAACCTGACAATAACCTACATTCCGCACCCCAAATCAGCCGCTTTCTGAATATAATTTCTCATCTTTTCACCTAGCAGGCTTAACAACAAAATAGGGAGAGAATTCATATTTAAAACAAGAGCTTGTTTCTATAAGCCATTTCTGGCTCTTTTGAATTCTAAGCAGATAAAGTTCATCCTTTTAAGGGTTCTTACTAGCAGTATCGCTCTGTCTGGGAGGGAGTTTATTACTGTTATCTAACATTGCTCACAGTTTTATGGTTTTATAAGTGTATGATTAATACACGTTTTAAAAAGGATCAAACTTATGATTACTAGCCTTTCATCTAGTGCGCTTAATCTAATGAATACCGCAAATCATAAAGTAGCGGATGCGGCGCAAACTATAACTTCTTTATCCACCGCTAAAGATGAACTTGGCAGCACAGAAATTAGTTCTAATTCGATTTTAAACCCTCTTTTAAGTTTAAAAGAAGCCGAAATTGAATCATCTGCAGCGGTTAAGATCTTACAAACAGAACAAGAGACCTTAGGTTCTCTTTTTGATGCAATAGCATAGCTAAGGAACGTGATCGAGGTAGGACAGCCAGTTACCCGACTGCCCCCTCACAAATCCCTGCGTGCGAAACTACCGCACAAGGCTTTTCAAAACTGCTCGCTTTGCACGCGGTTCTTATTAAGTCCTTAGAAATTATGACAGATTCGTGGTTTGATGATTTTAAAATGTTTTATCATTTCATTAAACCCTTTCCAGTTGTAACTTTTGCGCTGTGAGCGCCTGTTTAGCCATTTGAAAAGCATTCGTTTAACATAATAAATAAATGTATTTAAGCTCTTGAAGTTACCGATAATACCGTAGTAGTTATAATATCCACGTAATTTCCTGTTTAATAGTGCAAACAGAATATCCTTGGGCAACCGACTCGCTTTCTTGAGCCACATTTTAAACTTTGCCAATGATGCTCGCAGTTTCTCGCGTGAGGTTCGCCGTTTTATTATCGGAATTCGAGCCCGACAATTATGTTTCCGTCGACTTAAGCCCCAGCGAAATTCAAAACCCAAAAAGTTAAAACTCGTTTTCGCTCGTATCTTACAGCGACTGAAAACCATGATATTGGTTTTATCTTCCGCCACTTCCAATCTAAACTTATTGAGTCTCAATTTTAAGGCTTTGTAGAAACGTTGTGCATCTTCTTCATATTCAAAAGCACAAACAAAATCATCGGCATAGCGACAAAGATAAACTTGCCCCCGACAATTCGTCTGTACTGTTTCATAAAACCAGACATCCAGCACATTATGAAGATAAATATTCGCCAAAATCGGCGAGATAACTCCACCTTGCGGCGTACCTGTGACAGGACAAATGACCTGCCCTTTATCAAGTATGCCTGCTTTCAGCCATTTACGGATCAGATTTATGAAGGCTTTATCATCAACACGATTTTCTAGCATTTCTAGTAGTAAATCATGGTCAATATTGTTGAAGAAGCCTTTAATATCCGCTTCTACCACATAATGATAACGTCCAATTTTCAGTGCTTGCGATAATTCTTTCACCGCTTTATGTGCACCTGTTAAAGGTCGATAACCATAACTACAACTCAGAAAATCTTGCTCGTAGATTGCCTCTAAAATCTTCGCGACTGCCAATTGTAGTAATTTATCTGCCATCGCTGGTATTCCCAAGGGGCGTAACTTTCCGCCTAACTTTGGAATATATTTCCTAAGGACTAACTTAGCCCGATACTTCTTATCTTTAACCTGTTGAACTAACTGTTCGATATTGCCAATGAGGTTTTCTTCATACGCTCTCGCATCAATTCCATCCACACCTGCACTTGCTCGTTTGTTGATAAAGTCCCAACAACTGAACAAGAAACTAACCGTTAATAGGCCAAACAAATTCCGAAATCGGTAAGTTTTGTTTTGTGCCGCTTTATTCGCTATTCCCCGCAGTGAGGTTTGCTCCATTGTTCCAATCCTTCATGTTTGGTAAGAGTTGCCTTTGCGGGCTACACAGTTTTGTACTTCCCTTCCCCATGTATGCGGCTTTCCCGCACTCAGAGTACTATGAATGTATCTGACTTCCTTACAATCATCAGCCATCCTTCTTTAGTATCCGCTATAAGTTACAGGGAAACAATATTTTTTTGAAAAAAAAACAGCTAATAATACAAAAAAAGCTTGACAGGGTTTTTGTGTTGAAAGCGGTAATTTTACAGCTTTTTACATGAGTCACCCATTTTATCTGTTCCTCATACTACAATGCTATATCAAACGTTTTATCAGATAGCTAACAGCAAGGCGTTGGTTGTAAAATAAAATAGCTTATATCTTATCCTAAGGACAAAAAATCGACCTAAAAAACTGATGATAAAATAGTCCCATCTTACACCTCTTATGGGATTCAAGCAGTTGAACAAAAATGATATTCAAGAAATCATTACTGGTTTACACAGTGAAACTGCCTCCTTGTCAGATCCTAAGACAAAAGATATTTTTAATACCTTGCTTAATGTGATTGATAAACTTTACAGTGAAATTGAATCGCTAAAAGAACAAAACCAACAGCTCAAAGATGAAGTTAATTGTTTGAAAGGTGAACAAAGAAAGCCTACGATTAAAGCGAATAGCCAACCCAGTGATCACTCTTCAGAAAAGGAGCGAAAAGAGAATGATGACCTAAGCAACGAGGAGAAGAAGGGAAAAAACAAACGCCAACGCAAGCCCAAACTAGCCACTGTTAAAATTGATAGAGAACAAATCTGCCCAATAGATAAAAGCACTCTACCTCAAGACGCTCAATCTAAAGGCTATTCTGATATTGTTATTCAGGATATTAAGATCATCACGGATAATGTTAAATATCGTCGAGAGGTGTATTACTCCCCCTCTACTCATAAAACGTATTTGGCTGAACTGCCTGCCGATGTGGCTGGAAAAGGTGAGTATGGTGTGGGGATTCGCTCACTCATTCCTTTGTTAAAGTCAGAATGCCATCTATCTGAGCGAAGTATTTTGGGCTTCTTTCAGAATTTTGGTATCGAAATCTCATCAGCGACTATTTCCAACCTGTGGACAAAGGGCTACACCGACTTCCATCAGGAGAAAGCAGCAATCTTCGAAGCGGGACTTTTAAGTACCTGTTATCAGCAAATTGATGATACGGGGGCTCGGGTCAAAGGCCAAAACTATTATACTCAAATACTCTGTAACCCTTTCTATTCTGCCTACTTCACTACCCCGCGAAAAGACCGTCTGACGGTTCTGGATGTATTCATGAATTTTGCTCCACGACAGTTTCTTTATAACTCAGAAGCTATCAGTCTACTGGATAGCTTTAAACTGGCAAAAAAAACACGTCAGGCTATTGATGAAACATTAGAAAAAGACAGGGCCTATGATGAGAAATTATTTAACTTCCTGCTAGGGCTTATCAAACTGGGTCCACAGCAAAGAACAAGAGTCATGGAAGCTTGTGCCATCGCAGCTTACCGAGAACAAAAAGAAAATCCCGTCATTAAAATATTAATGTGTGATGATGCGCCTCAGTTTAAGTTGCTTACAGAAGAGCTCACCTTATGCTGGATACATGATGGCAGACATTATAAAAAACTAAATCCTGTTGTACCTTTACATAAAACGTTACGGGATGAATTCCTCACAAAATATTGGCTTTATTACCAACAACTCAAAGACTATAAAAAGACACCTGACCCGAACAAGACAATAGAACTTACCCAACAATTTGAAGCCTTATTTTCGACCCGAACAGGCTATCAGCAACTGGATGATCGTATTGCAAAAACACGGGAAAAACGAAAGGAATTACTTTTGGTTCTCAAGTACCTTGAACTACCTTTACATAATAATGCCTCTGAATTAGGTGCGCGTGTTCAAGCTAGAGCGCGTGATATTAGCTTGCATACGATGTCAGAAGACGGAACGAAAATAAAAGACACGTTTATGACCATCAGTCAAACAGCTAAAAAACTTGGCGTTAGGACTTATGACTATATTCGAGACCGAGTAAGTGGCGAATTAAAACTGCCATCTCTTGCGCAACTGATACATGAAAAATCACAGGGGGATTTTGTTGCTACCCTGTAACTTATAGCGGATACGTAATTACCTTTAATTAATTTTATATTTGGTAAATCAAACCCTCTCTGAAGTGGCGCAATCTCATCCAGTCGTTTAACCATCCATCCAGCTTTCAACTCCCCACCCTTATCATAAGGATTAAGCAGTTGTTGCATTGCCCCTTGTTTAATCTGGCGTTTTTTAGTTATCAGTTGGTTAAGGGATTGAATCAAGGCATCGGTATCGCTTAAAGCTTTGGCAATGGCGGTTTGTTCGGTTTTAGCCAGAGGTAAAGCAAACTTAAACCCTTCCATTTCCCATTTCTGAGTATGTACTAATGCTGATGCTCCATGTGCATTATCTTCAATAAACTTTGTTAATTGCTTTAATGCATGAAGAAAGAATGATGGCTCAATTTTGTCTTCATTTACCATTACCTTCCACGTATGATAATTCAGCAACCCTACTGCTCCATACCATATATGCGGACCAAATGAAGTTCCTCGACTACCCGACCAAGCAAAAAGAAGCTGTCCATTTGTTACTTTAATTTTTTTATCATAGATGCCTCTATAATAATTGAACTCATCTGAACCATTAAGGTTTTGAATTCTAATTATTGGCAAGCCATCTCTTTCCCACTCAAAAGGCTTGAACCCTCGGCCATTAATCAATTTACAAAGCTGTCCTATTTTTTTAACATCCCAATCCTCAGGGATAAC
The DNA here is from genome assembly GCA_021647145.1 of Methylococcaceae bacterium. GTDB lineage: Bacteria > Pseudomonadota > Gammaproteobacteria > Methylococcales > Methylomonadaceae > QPIN01. Next base: position 5,495 of record JAKIVF010000150.1, read on the forward strand.
CCCCTCCTCAGTTTGCTTATAGCCAGCCTTAACCACATCTTCCCTCTTATTACCTGTTATATCCATAAAAACTCTTTATCTGTGTCTATTCAAATAACATGCACAAGAAAACGCTGTTTTGTGTGCCTGTTTTATTGTCATGGGTAAATAATTCAATTTTTTACCCACGTTGTTGTGCTTATGGGTAAATTATCCGGTTTTTTACCCATGTTGTTGTGCTTATGGGTAAATTATCCGGTTTTTTACCCATGTTGTGATTGTTAGGGGTCAATAATCTAATTTTCCACCTCTACAAATATCTACTTTGCACTGACATTAAGTAATAACTGATACAAGGCATCATTAAGGTAGTAATTCCTAATGGCTTAACCTTTAGTTTATTCATTACTTTAATTTTTTAATTGATGGATTATTAACTAATGCTTTCATCTGGTTTCTTGCTAATTTGTTCAACATGATGACTCTCTCAGACTGGTCCATGCCTTGTTCAATCAATAGTGCATTTTGGCTTTCAAGACTGGCAAGGACAACTAACTGCTCAACAGTTGCATATTCTCTAATATTGCCTTTTTTATCTTTGTTTTTATCACGCCATTCTTTAGCTGTGTTACCGAAGAGAGCCGAATTTAACAAATCTGCTTCTGTTGCATATATGTACCCTGCTTGCTTAGTTGCTAACTCGGGTGGAATTAGGTGTTCTTTTATTGCATCAGTATGAATATGATAATTAGTTTTTGTAAGAGAACGTCTAATATCCCACTCAAGCTGTCCAGAACTAATCTCTTGCTCTTTGAGGCGTTGAAATTCTTTAATTAGATACAACATAAACTCAGGGCTTAACCATGACCCGAATTCAAATGCGATGTATTTATGAGCAAATGTTCCGCCATATCGTCCTGCTTTAGCAAATAACCCTATGCAATTTGTAGACGTTACCCACTTTTTACACGATAGAGAAAAGCTATTTAATCATGCATTATTTTTAATTCCCTCGAATTCGGGGGAATTAAAATTTGGATTTTAGATTTCTTCCCAAAATCCAAGGAATTCGATAGTGTTTTTATTTCTCAACCATTTTTCAATAAAACAAGTCCATTATCTATTTCTCTAACCATATCGGTTAATGTAATAAAATCTTGTTCTTGAAAAGCAAAAACGGATATAGAACTACCTTCAACAATTTTTTTTGCTCATTCCTTTTATTCTGTTTCGATTTTTTTAACGTTACCCAACAACAGTCTCGGCTATGCGTAATGCGGGATTTCAAGGCTCTTCCCTTTCCGTCTAATCGATTCTCGGCAGTAAATTTTTATCCTTCCAATCCACTCAGAACATAATTCCATCTTAAAATTATCGGCCATACAAGTTATTCCTGACCCTCTTTATCTTTAAAGTTCTTAATGGTATTTCCATCATAACGATACGCACCGAGTAGAGTGCCAAACCAAATGCTTCCATCATGAACTTCTAAAATTGCTAAAATCCCATTGTCAGCATATTCTGACTCTATTTCGGTTACAGTTGGCTT
>JAKIVF010000151.1 GCA_021647145.1 Methylococcaceae bacterium
TCAGTGTTTGGCTGACGATCCTTTCTAATCAGGTTTTTTTTGACCACTTTATTTTCATCGAGCATGATTGCTTTTCTCTATCATCGGCGTTGGGATGAAAAAATATTTTGATAATTACAAAACGGATATGGTGAACGCCAATGCATGGGGAAGGTCGCCCATTGCTATTGAGCAGCAATCCTTGCTGGCTTTGGTTACCCATTTATTAATGCGATTGTTTTCACATGAAAAAGGACAAGAGTTGGGTTTGAATAAAGATCATCAAACACAATAAAAATGCCATGAGAAAAAAGAAACCGCGTATTATGTGCGAATTTGGGGAACAGCTCTTTCTATCCATTTTTATAAAAATATGTTAATCTTAGATTAAGCAAATGAGCCTTGCAACCCGAATAGTGGATCGCTATTCATGCATACAGCCTAGCAACGCGTCATTAACTTGCTCTTTACTAAAGCGGGATCGCACTACTAGTACGCATTACTATTTCGTTTCTTGGAAACTAATAAGCGTACTAGTAGTGGATCCCGCATCGAGTGTAGCAAGCTAATTGTTTGATTGAGCGAAGGTATTTGCTTACTGGAAAAGGGTGAGTAATCTTTAATAAGGTTACTCACTTTTTTTTGCCATTTTTTTAATATAGTAGGCCTGACAAAAGTACATCTATTATGACTCAATTATCCCGTCAAGAACTTTACGATAAAATAAAGGAAACGTCTAAAGATGAATACATTCTCAGCGAAATGCAGCGATTGGGATATTGGAAGGAAGGTGAAAAACCAAGTGTTGCTGAAACACTAATAAAAAAGAAGGCTGAGCTTCAAACTGAAATTAATAAGCTTTCCCGAGAAATAAAGGATCCGAAAGAAGCTCTAAAAGCCATTCATAAACAACGAATGGCAGAAGCAAGACAACGACGTATTGATACTAAAGTAAAACAAGAATTAAAGCGTTTTAAAAGTGCAGAGGAATGGCATAAACGTAAACAAAATAAAATTGAATATTTAGGTAACGCCTGTAGCACCAACTCTAAAAGTGATGAAACAGCAAAAAATACAAATAGTGATAAACTAAGACTGCACCAACTCCCCACCTGTTCCACAGCAATCCAGTTAGCCGAAGCTATAGCAATCACACTTAATGAACTACGCTTTTTGTGCTATACCAATGAAGTATCAAAAATCACTCATTACCAACGCTTTGGAATTCATAAAAAAACAGGTGGTGTACGTTTGATTTCTGCTCCGATGCCGCGTTTAAAGCGTCTTCAATATTGGGTGTTGGATAATATTTTGCAAAAAATTCCACTCTCTAATAATGCGCATGGTTTTGTGCCATTAAGAAGTATTGTTACCAATGCACAACCGCATGTTGGTAAGAAGGTTGTGATCAACATGGATCTTAAAGATTTCTTTCCGACTGTTGGTTATCCCAGAATTAAAGGACTCTTTGCCAATCAAGGGTATGGCGAGGAAGTCTCTATTTTGCTCGCTCTAATTTGTTCAGAGCCGGATACACAAACCGTTGAAATGGATGGGCAACGCTATTATATCCACAGTAAGGAGCGATTTTTACCACAAGGCGCACCTACTAGCCCTGCCATCAGTAATATAATATGTTACCGAATGGATAAACGTCTTCAGGGTTTAGCCAAAAAATATGGTTTTGTATATACTCGATACGCCGATGATTTGACCTTTTCTAGCCAGGATATTGACAAAATCATGCCTTTGTTAAACTGGGTTAAAGCGACCGTAACTGAAGAAGGTTTTGTTGTACATCCCGAAAAAACACGAATTATGCATCAAGGAGTCAGACAGGAAGTGACTGGCATTGTTGTTAATGAGCAGCTATCCGTTAATCGGAAACATCTTAAGCAGTTTAGAGCATTATTATTCCAGATCAAAAAAGATGGCTATGGCAATAAAAAATGGGGGAAGGGCGGTAGTTTATTACCCACACTAAAGGGGTATGCTCATTTTGTAAAAATGGTTAATCCCCTTAAGGGGCAACAATTTTTAACACAAATCCAGGAAATAATTCAGCTACATGGCTACCCTAATGAAACACCTAAACAAGGGCGGAGTACTTCTGATTTTCGCAAAGCAGCAGCGCAGGGAAAATTACCTCTAGGTTCCATGCAAGTAGCACAGCCTACCTTACCACCTGACATTAATAAAATGATCCAGCATCGAGATGTTCTGGATTTAGTCCGTGAGGAATTAGGTTTGCCAGCATTGGAAGATCCTAAACAAAAAAAAGAAACCGGCTCTTCTGATAAGCCTATGGTTCAACCATTAACAGCAGAGGATGAAAATAGAAGTCATGTTAACGAGAACGATATAAATTCCAGTGGATTCTTTAGTCGTATTAAATCTTTGTTCGGAGGTGATAAATGAAACTAATTCGTCAAACTCTTTTACGCTTTCAAAAAGGCACGACATCCGACAAGGTTTATGAAGTTGAGCTTGTAGAAACTGCCGAAAATTGTCTAGTTAATTTTCGCTATGGTAAATATGGTGCTAACTTACGTGAAGGTAGCAAAACCAAATCACCTGTTGAATTAAACGAAGCGACTAAAATTGCTGATAGCTTATTGGTTAGTAAAATTAATAAGGGTTATTGGGTGGTTTCTGGCTATGACCCTATCAATAAAATAATGGTAGGAAAGCAGGCGGTTGATAAACAGGTTGCTAAAAAGAAAAAAACAGAAACGTTAAGTGATTCTGAACGAAACCAAAGAATTGTTGATCGCTTGGAGCAGTTTAGTAAAGAGAGTAGTGGTAGCGTTTTTAGTAGTAAGTCTGATACTAAAAACATTGATGGCTACAGTCTTGGTCGAACCCTTTGGAAAGCTGGGGAACTGCGTATAAAAGCAGCAGTGCCTCCAATAATATCAATACTTAAAGCGGAAAAGGTTAGCAAGCAACCCATAGATTATTACAGTATCATGTGGGCTTTAGGGCGCACAGCGGATGAACAAGTGCTTCCTCTGCTAGATAAGCTTGAAAAAAAGCTGCCTGATAATACGCAGTATATGCTGAAAGAAGTCAAGATGGCTTTATCTTCTAAGTCAGAACAATTTATTACTGCCTCGGATATTGATTTCCCTGAAACTCTGATAAAAATTGATCAATATGATGAAATTGAGAAATTATCATTTAGGTCATTAGATGATGAGGAGAAAGAATACACTCACCTTGTAATGGAATTACATGGGATAACAGCCGAAGTAGAGACTGCAATAAAACAGTTAATTATTGAGGATGCATTGGAGAGTGAATATTTATCCAAATACCTATCCAATCGAACGGTTGAAATCATTAACAAAAATGAAGCTGCTTATCCTGAGTTATCTGATGCAATAGAAAGATTATTAGAAAACAAATCAAATAATTTAATCAATGAAAAATCTGTCAAATATAAATCAGATTATGATTTATATAAGTCTATAGTAGAAAAAATTGACTTAGTTGCCGTTTTTGATGGAGATACCTACACTGCAAGACATGCTGAACTTGGAAAACTAGATTGGATTTGGGGAGAGGATCAAAAATTACTCAGAAAGGCTATTAAAAAAACCAAAAAAGTTAAGGATGTAAAGCATTTATTTAAGCAGGTTGAAAAATATGCTGAGTTAACTTCAGATCTAAGCCACAATTTTACAGATCAAGAGATCACTCATTTTTATCAAATTACTAAAGATGCAGGCGTTTTTGATGATGTATCAAAAGTTATTGATCAGTTTAAACTTAAGGATTCTCGTTGGTATTTTTTGAATGAAAACCTGAGTCAAGCAACAAGAAGTAAATGCGAAAGAAACATCAAGAACCTGGTTGTTCAACTTTTTCAAAATCAATTTCATGCTTTACGACTACAAGCACTAAAACCGAAGCAAGCTCTTTTGGAAACCCACCAAGCTTCTGCTCTAGATCTATATGGAGCATCATTGTCAGATGCTGACCTAAGAATTCAAATACTTAGTGTTATTAAAAATACGCCGGTTAGAGCTCCTTTTACGCAAACATTTAGACGCATTTACAAAATCGCTGAATTTCGTGATGATGCAGAAGTATTGGCAATTCTCAATTATCGAATAGAAGCAACATCACCTTCACCAAGTAATTATTGGGACGATATTCCAAAACCCTTTTCAAAAGCAACCAAAGAATATTTCAGACGGAGAATGGTGAGGACGTTACGAAATATTGCAAAGTTTCAATCAACCTCCTATTTACAGTACGCCAAGGCAATATTACTTCAAGCCGATGATAATGATAAAGTTTTAAAGGCTTATTCCAAAAAATCTGGTCGAATTTTTTTTCCTAGATTAGCCGCTTTAAATTTTATTTTACATGAAAATAGCCAGAGCTTTTCTAAAAACTATTTAGGCATTTGGCACTTAAAAGAAAAAAGAAAAGAAGTGGCTAGACCTGAGGCTTATCCTGAATTATGGGACCACGCTGAAAATGAATTACTGGATATATTACTTGCTTGTAAAGCACAAATGGTCAATGACTTTGCTTTTAACAAGTTTAGTAAAAAGAAGTCTTATTTAGATAAAATTAGCCTGCAAGAATGGATCAATCTTGTGCAACGACCTTATGAAAACACAGCTCTGTTAGCACTGGATTATCTTCAAGATGATCTCACTAACATTGAGGTAATGAAAGCAGTGTTAGTATCGATATTTGAATCTGTTCGTAAAAGAGCACTTAAAGCATTAGAAGGAGAATCACTCGGAGAAAAAATAGATTTATTGGTGCTGATGCTACTTTCTGAACATGACGATGTTTATGAGTTTGCTAAATCTTATCTTTATACTGCCCAAGAGAGATATACAGAACTCAGCGATCGTTTATTAGTTGAGTTGATGAATGCAAATCAAAATCAGCAAGCCAATTATTTTGCTCGGGTAGAATGGTTGTTATTACATCCATTAAAAGCTAAAGCAAGTCTTGCATCAATTACACCATTACTCGCAAGGCCTGAACTAGAGTATCAGCTATTAGCCTCAAAACTTCTTGAAGTGTCTGATTATAGTTTTGATGAGTTAGCAGAAAGTTATGAGTTAATGTCTAATTCGGAATACCCTGAAATTAGAGCGGGGGCTATCTCATTACTGGCAAAACTTTCCACCGAAGAAAAAATCAAACATAAAGCTCTTTTATTTAAAGCATTAGTTGATAAAAATGCTAATCTACGACAAAAATCTCGCAAAGTTATTGCTGGCATAGATGACCAAGGTTTTAGAATAGAGACTTTTGATTATGTGTTACCCGAGTTCTTTAAAGCCGAGCCTGTGGACGGTTTTTCAGACGATATGCTGGAGCTGGTCGTAGTACTTAAGCCAATGCACACCGATGTAGATTCCAATGTGCTGTGGCGATTATTAAATGCTAAAAGCAAATTGGCTGAATGGGTGGGAGCTATTATTTTAGTTGCTCGAAAAGCGGATGAATTTTCAGTAAAGCAACTTTCTATACTTTCTAAAAATGCCACGCTTAGTGTGCGTGACTGGGCTTTAGATTGTTTTGAGGCCAATTTAACTTTAACCACTGATCACTACTCAGAAGCTATCCGGATATTAGATAACCGGTGGGATGATAGTCGGGAACGTGCTATAGAATTCTTCCAGAAAATGTTTGATGAATCGTTTTGGGACACTGAAAAAACAATAGCTGTTTGCGACAATGTGTATCCCGATGTTCAACGTTTTGGGCGTGATTTGGTCAGCCGTTTCTTTAACCAATATCAGGGGGAAGAATATCTGGTTAAGCTAAGTCAGCATCCTTCTGCCAATGTGCAATTATTTGTCTCCGGTTTTTTAAAGGAATATGCGACTGACCAAACAAACATTATTTTGTCATTGCAGCCTTATTTTACCACCGTTCTTTCACAAGTGAATAGAGGCCGCATTATTAAAGATCGAATTATTAGTTTCCTCTTTGATGAAGCACAAAAAAATGTAGGCGTTGCCAGAATGGTAGTTGAACTGTTTAGCGATCAGTCAATTAGTATGGTTATAACTGACAAAATGAAATATATCAAAACATTGTTTAAACTCCAATCACAGTTTACGGAAATAAAAACACCGGTGGTCGTTATTGAGCCAGAGGTGAGGGCAATCTAATGGAATTTTCTAGAAAATATCAGGGCAAAACCCAAGTAAACAGTAGCGGATCATCAACAGAGATGTCATTTGCACCAGATGCTCTACGTGACCCTACTTTTTTTGTGGGTGACTTGGCTAAACACATCCCTTTTAGAGAAGCGATGTCGGCATTACATCATGTTGTCGTCTCTGACCTGCGTTTTAAACCGCAAGACAAGACAGATTATAAAGCTTGGTTAAAAGAGCAGGAAGATATTTTTCTAGCTGAAGCCATGAGTCAAAAGGCTGACAAAGAAGAAAAGCTTAATGATTTAAAATCTCAGTTACAACAAATACGCAAAAAAGAAACTAAAATTTTAGAGCCTTATTACAAAGCCCAATCTAAATATTTTAACTATTTATATAAGAATGATTACGATGCATGGTTTGTACTGGATCCAGTTATTACCGTACATCCAGACAAGTTATTTTTTGAATGTTTTTCACAAGACGAATCCAGTTATGGCAAGTTAAGCTGTGATTATGACATCTTTAAAAAAATAACTGAACACGCCTATGGCACAACCAATATAGATTACTCCAATGAGCTATATCAAGAGTTTCAAAAAATCCGTGATTACAAAGACACTCAATTTAAAGTAGACCCGTCCGGTTTTGAAGTTAAAACAGATTTAAGCGATGACTTTAAAGAAGAAAAAATTGATTTGCCTGATAGTTGGATAAGAGGTTTTTTACAAGTCAGCTCAGCGATGAGTTTACCTTTTATTCAGTTTGACTTACACCCTATGGATGTCTACAACTTATTACTGGTTTTAAAACGTAATAAAGAACGTTCGAGTCAACGATCCATACG
>JAKIVF010000012.1 GCA_021647145.1 Methylococcaceae bacterium
ATAAGAAACTGGGATAAGATTAAAGAAGTGCATTTAAACCCAGATAATCAAAAAGCTGAAAAGGAAAGAAAAGAGGCGGCATAATTTTACAACTTTAGGCGACAACTAGCTTGAAAAACACCGATAGAGAGCTGCAAAGACTCTGTTCACATTTAGCTGAGGCTCATGGGTAATCAGGAAAATTTTTATAATAATACTTTTCCACTCGAAACTAATGACCTTACAAAAAACAGTAATTTGATTCAGGGAACTTTATTTGAAGCTAAAGACAAAGATAACTTTACAATTAATTTGAATGGAAACGTGTCTTTTACTGGTAGTAGTCAGTTTACTAATCAGGCCTTTTTTATCGAAGTTTACGATGCTGACAAAAAATTATTACAAACTAGCGACATTGGTTTTTCACTTAATTTACAAACAGCGTTTATACTCTTGTTATAACTAATTGCCATAAGATCTCCTGTTATAATGGAATAAAAAAATATATTGTGAAAATCGAATCTCAATAAATTCATTGCGTTTTTTCATGTTTAACTATTGATCATTCAATGATAAGATTATCCGTTTTAGAAATACGAGATAAACGTCGCATTAATACCTTCCAGTCAACGCGTGGGTTAAACCCAATGACATCAATTCTTGGTAGCCCGCCCCCTTTTATAATGTAATACCCCTGTTCTGCTGCTTCAACCCCCATAAGTTGACAAACGCCTTGATGAAGATAACAACCAAAACCTAAACGATCATAACCAAACGTATCAAAAAAACGTAAAAAACCTTTAGATATTGCATCAGCAGCTCCCCCACCGCCAATACTCGCAATATTTTCAACTGCTTTTTGACTTATTCTATGTCTTGAATCATCGTTCTCTGGCGTTCCAAACCAGGCATAAAAAGTGACCGGTGCCCAGTTTTCTAAATATAAATTATTAATATATCCTGATAAACGTCCCTCAATCCCACCCATTTCAAATTTTTGAGTGAGCGTATTTAAATCCAGATTATTAATATTCATATCCATGTACAGTTTAGGAAAGTCTGTAAATAAACCAGATGAGGCTAATTTGTTGATTTTAATATTTCCATCAAATACACCTACATTCAATGCTCCATTAAGTTTTAATACTTTATTTGTGTATTCAACACCAGGAATATTTCCACTAATATTTCCTGCCAAGGGTGTCCAGTCCAAAACTTGCGATAATCTTTCTAATGATAAATTTTTTATACCACCATCAAAATAAACAATAGGTTCCATATTTTTACCGTATTTTAGATTAAATTGATTGATAGTAAACTCACCTTCTAAAATAGGAATAGAGCTTTTTTGCACTAATGCTATTTTTTTATCACTTAATAAAAAAGTTAACTGACCTGCATCAAAAGGGATAGCTCTAATTTTTAATTGTTTCCAATTTATACTAGACGGTGTAGAAAAATTGGGGTTATTTGACCAATTAAGTTCACCATTACTTTCAATCAAAACAATTCGCTGCTTATCATCATGAAGAGTAAAATCAGACAATTGGCTAGAAACTTGGGATATTTTAGCATTAGACACCTCAATTTTAGAAACTAGTTTTCCTTTAAATTTAAGCCCGTCTAATACTGTTTGTTCAGTTACCGGAGAAAGATAATGAGTAGAAAAATAATCCAAATCATTAATATTTATATCTATCGTGCTAGAGTCTATTTTGAAAACATGCCTATATTTTAATATCACCTCAGCATTAATTTTCAAAACACCTGGTAACATTAAGTTTGCCTGTCGAATATCGATCGCTCCATCTTCTCGCCATATCCCTTTAGTTTGAATGTTTATTCCTTTTTCTTCTTTAATTTCTATATATAGAGGGTCTTTATAAATTTCACCTTTTAATAACTGATTATTATTCTCCCATGTCCATTTACCATTTTTATTGCTTGCAAATAAATTAATCTCAAAATCAAGAGCTTCTACTGCAATATTCCCTTGCTCAGCTTGAAAAGAAATGTTTTTAAATAATGATTCAAGCGATAACGTGTTTATTTGATTGTCATTACCTGTTAATTTAATATCAGCACTAATCAACCCATTTGTTATTTCATCAAGAGATGCTTGTTGTTCTTTTATATAAGGGGCAAGAAGCTTGAGTTGTATGTTTTTAGATCTGATTAAAACCAACCATTTTCCTCTCTTTTCCTGAGCTGTAAAAGAAAGTTTTCCTTTCGCAATAGCAAGGTTTTGAAAACTAAAACGGCTTTCTTTTTCTGAAATAAAAAAAGAAAACTCAAATGGGAATGAATCAACAATATCTGATTTTAGCTTTGCTTTTCCCTTTTGACAGTTGATTTCATTCTGTTGCCAGGTAAAATCCTGACAAGTTATATCTACAAATTGAACATTAGAAAAAGGTTTTGGTAGCATTAATTGTTTAATTGATGCTCTGAATTGTTTTTTCTTATTTTCTAATTTGGTTAAAGATAACTCAACATTTTTTATTTTCCACTGCTTCGATATAATTTCATCGACATTAAATGAAATTTCTTCAACTGCCTTGATTACTGGTGAAAATAGCAACAGATAGAATAAAATATAAAACAGGCAATATTCATATATCCTATTTACCATCTTAGATTAATTTCCTTAACGTGTTCAGAATATTTTAGACAACTGACAGGGGTTATCGAGACGTTCAAAAAAATGACATATTTTGATAACAATAGACTCTTGAGTGAATAAAGTGCTTGACCCAAAGGTTCAGCATCATTACTGTCTTTTTTATTTTAGTTTGACAATATCAACTTTATGTAACAGTACCTTTCCTTGTTATATTTTTTCCTGATTACCCACAAGCTTCCGCCGAATCAGTAGATGACTTGTAAGGTATTGAAAAATAATAAATATCTATTAATGAAAATTTAACTTAAACTTTTAACTTTGATCAGGTTAAAAAATAACCATTATTTTTCATAAGATTACATTTAGCTTTTTAAAGTGGCGGAAACTTGTGGGTAATCAGGTATTTTTTTATATTCCCTAGTTCATATTATATATGTATGTGTTATTTCTTAATAGCTCCATGGAAGCGCGACTTCAAGAGTTTTATTCTTTAATGCTAGGTACAATCAAAGAGTAAATATATCCAGAAAAACCAGTTTTATATTCAGGTAAAGACTACATTTTTTGGCGAATAATAAGCATTGCACGCTTAATTTCCTGTGTAGGTGTTCGATGGTCAAAACAAGAACTCGCACATCGCTGGGTTCCAAAATCAACACATTCAATAGTTTTTTTTCGTATACCTTTTGCAAGCATGCCATTCCATATATCATAGGCTGACTGATTTAGTACATTTCCTATAGGAGGGTATGTCGTGCAAACAAAAACATCTCCATCAGGAAAAATGTGATAATCTCGCATTCCTACTCTACAAGGCGCCAAGCTAGAAGAAGAAATTTTTCCTTTAAACAATGTAGATATAGAAAGTAGTTTTTCTGCGGATGTTTCGATAATGCTTTTTTCTCGCTTCATTATTAAAAGTTCATCAATAACCTTATCTAATTTTCTGAGTTCGGAAATATTAGTAATTTCAATTGTTTTTTTTCTTTCTCAGTCCAATTCCACATAGGTCTAACAGGAGAAAAGTCAATCATATCCACCCCCATTTCTTTAGCCCATAAAACCATTTCAGGCAAATCTAGAAAATTTGCTTTTGAAACGACTGTTTTTAAGCGAATCAAAAAACTGTACTTTGACAATTCTCTGTGCTTTTTAAGTAAATTAATGCCTTTTTCTATTTTACTTAATGCTCCTTCATATCCGCGAGAGGAATCATTAATTATTTGTTTATGTGAATCAACAGAAATATCAATATTAGGTGGTCGAGCAGCAACTATTCGTTGAACTGTTGTTTCTTTAAAAGCAGATCCATTTGTTATAACACCCCATGCAATATTTTGCTCATTGCAATATTCCAATAATTCAATAAAGCCTTTCTTTAAGAAAGGTTCTCCACCTAAAAATTGAATAGTAAAGTTACCAATAAATTCTTTTAAGCTATCGAGTGATTTTTTCCAATCCTTAATTGAAATTTCATCTTTATATTCATCTAAATTCCAACAGTTACAATATCTACATTTATAATTACAACGCTGGTTTACCATTCCTATTATACGAGATGGTTTTGTTACATCTATATTGTGAGAAACATAAAGCTTTTCAGTAAAAAAAGCTTGGCCAACTGAACTACCACGACTTATCAGTTTTTTTGCGAATAAAAAATTCATTTAACCACCCAATACAATGTATTAACCTTTATAAATATATTTTAAACGCAATAATACCACTTCTATTCTTCTTAGTAACTATCAGCCTTCTCCAATACGAAATGAATCTGAAAACCACCCCATATTCCAATATAAAATGAGTCTAAGCTGACAAAATCAGGGAATCTGTTCATGATGAAACAATGAAAGCCATCATGAATCTTAATTTATTAAAAAACACCGAAGAGTTACAAACTTTTTTAGACGGAACCCAAGCCATTTTATTTAGCGTACCAGGCGATAAAGCAGCACGATATGACTTTATTCAATCCACCTTAAAACAGTTTCACTATAGAGCACTAAATAAACAACAAAAAAGCATTGTGATACGCTTTCTGCTACAAGTGACAGCCTATTCTCGCCAACAGCTAACTCGCCTCATTCATCAATACCTGGAAGTCGGTGTTGTACAGCAACGAAAGCGGCATAATCCAGCGAGCTTTAAACAACAATATACAGCAACGGATATAGCTTTACTGGCAAAAATGGATGAACGCTATGATACGCCAAGCGGTGCTGTCATTAAAAAACTGTGTGAACGTGCCTTTTCGGTCTTTGATGAAACGGAGTATAAAAATATTGCTAATATATCGGTTTCTCATTAATACAATATTCGCGGCTCCACAAACTACCCAAAACAGCGAAGAACCTTTGAAAAAAACCAGGTCTCGACAAGCCGCTATTGGAGAAAGACGCAAACCCAATGCAGAGGGAAAGCCTGGATATATTCGAGTGGATACCGTTCATCAAGGCGATCAAGATGGTATAAAAGGGGTTTATCATATCAATTCGGTTGATGAGGTCACTCAGTATGAAGTAGTACTCTCTTGTAGTCTAATAAGTGAACAGTTTTTGGTTTCTGTGTTGACAGAAATACTTGAAACATTTCCTTTCGACATCAACGGCTTTCATGCGGATAATGGCTCGAAGTATATTAATCATCAAGTCGCAAAATTGCTTAATAAACGCCATATTGAACTCACTAAATCTCGCTCAAGGCAGAGCTATGATAATGCATTGGCAGAAAGTAAAAATGCTTCAGTCATCCGTAAGACTTTTGGTTATAGCCATACAGAACAGTATTGGGCTGATGAACTTAATGTATTTAACAGGGGGGTATCTCAACCCTTTTCTCAACTACCATCGCCTTTGCTATTTTCCAACAATCATTACTGATGACAAAGGAAAACAAAGAAAGAAATATCGCTATAATAAGATGATGACGCCTTATGAAAAACTAAAATCTCTCGAACAGGCTGAAAATTATTTAAAAAAATCTGTATCTTTTGAACAACTAGATAAAGAAGCTTATGGAATGAGTGATAATAAATTCACTGATCTAATGAACCTTGCTAAAAAGCAACTTTTTAAACAAATTAATGAACAGAAAAAAGCCTGATTTCTTGTATTCGAATTAAACGCTGTTCAGACTCATTTGTTAATTGGAAAATACTCTATCAATCGCTGTCAATCTTGGGTGAGCTGATAGTACCCAGAAGGCACAGGAAAATTTGCTGAGAATTCCAACAGGCACATTTCAGCGTAAGGTTTGTTTTTTGCATCCGCCAAGGATCATCATAACAAAGGATGAGCTAACTGCATAATCAGAGGCTATGTTATTAAAGTAATTGTGTATCTTACCTATTAATAATTAATTAGGGAAAACACCCGTAGAAAGGTAGCGATCTCCTCTGTCACAAATAATTGCTACAATCACTGAGTTTTCCACTTCTTTTGACAATCTAAGCGCCACAGCAATTGCTCCCCCTGAAGATATACCAGCAAAAATACCTTCTTGATTAGCTAATGCTCGTGTGGTATCCTCGGCACTAATTTGATCTACATCCATAATACGATCTATCGTTTTGGGGTGATAAATTTTAGGCATATATTCTTCTGGCCATCGTCTAATTCCAGGTATTTTTGACTTGCCTTCTGGTTGTACACCAATAATTTTTACATCTGAGTTTATCTCTTTTAAAAACCGAGAGACTCCCATGATAGTTCCTGTTGTCCCCATGGCACTCACAAAGTGAGTGATTTTTCCTTCTGTATCTCTCCAAATTTCAGGCCCTGTCCCTTCATAATGGGCTAGAGGATTATCTGGATTAGAAAATTGATCTAAAATTCGTCCTTTTCCTTCTTTCTCCATTTTTCTAGCTAAATCAATGGCTCCTTCCATACTTTTAGAGGACGGTGTTAAAATGATTTTTGCACCATAAGCTTTCATTGAAGCAATCCGCTCAGCACTCATATTATCTGGCATAATTAAAGTCATCTTATAGCCTTTAATTGCCGAAACCATCGCCAATGCAATTCCAGTATTTCCACTGGTAGCTTCAATCAAGCTATCACCAGGTTTAATTTCACTTCTTTCCTCAGCGTGCTTAATCATACTTAAAGCTGCACGATCTTTTACAGAACCAGCAGGGTTATTACCTTCAAGTTTAACCAAAATTGTATTACTTGTTTTTCCTGGTAATCTTTGTAATTTTACAAGAGGCGTGTTTCCTACAAACTGTTCTACTGTAGAATATTTCATATAAATAAAGATTGAGATTAAAACTTTATGAATGGTGCAAAAAGAATAATAGAAAGCACATTTTCCGGAATAAAAGAAGAAAATAAAAAAAGAGTTGGCCTGTAAGCCGGGTTCTGTCGAGAACAGTCATTCATCTAGGCTGTTAGTCACCTAACAACTCAAGCAATCTACCCAGGAACCATGCGGGCCACACGTCAGTTCCTCTATTTGATCTTGCTCCAGGTGGGGTTTACCCTGCCACTGCTGTTACCAGCAAGTGCGGTGCGCTCTTACCGCACCTTTTCACCCTTACCTAATCCACAAAGATTAGGCGGTCTATTTTCTGCGGCACTTTCCGTAGGCTCACACCTCCCAGGCGTTACCTGGCACCTTGCCCATTGGAGCCCGGACTTTCCTCCGCCTTAAATAAATAAATAAATAAATAAATAAATAAATAAATAAATAAATAAAACAGCGACTGCCCAGCCAACTCTTAATAGCAATTATACAATATTAATATTAATTCTGAAATAAACTTAACGCATTCATAATATTTATGAATACGTATAACAGACAATGTAACTACAAATGATTCCAGTAAGCGAAACGAAAGACGGACAAAAAAACTAGAAAAACTCTACCAATTATTATGCGTTAGTACAATTGAGTTGGCGAAGATATTTCTTGTATGCTACATATAAAAATAAAGTGTTTATTCTTCAGATAAAGCTTTTGCCAATTGTTTTGCCGGAACGTAGCCAGGAAAAACATTACCTTTTTCTGTCACTATCATGGGTGTTCCTCTTACCTCAAAATCAGTTGCTAACTGCATATGCTCATCTATCGGGTTTTCACATTTTTTTGTTTCCAGTGATTTACCTTTTTTTGCATCTGTTAATGCTTGTTTTCGATCTTTTTCACACCACACAGAAACGGCTTTATCATAGGACTCAGATCCTTTTCCGGCTCTTGGGAAAAACAAATACTGAATAGTAATCCCTTCTGCCATATATTGATCTATTTCTGAATGTAGTTTACGACAATAGCCACAATCTATATCAGTAAATACAGTTACTGTATGTTTACTTTTCTCTGGCTTAAATATTATTGCTTTTTCTTCACCTAACTTTTCAAGAGCTATTTTTCTTGAACCAGCTAACTTTAATTCCGTTAAATCTTTTTTGGCGTTTATATCAATTAAGTGGCCTTGCAACATGTATTTTCCATCTTCGGAAACATACAAAATATTTGTACCCATTGTAACTTCATATAATCCTTCAATTTGAGTGGATTCTATTGAGTCGATTTTCAAAGAAGGTATTAAATGAGCCAATGATTTTCTAATCGCATCGTCATCAGCATGAGCACATAAGCCCGTGCTTACTAAAACCAAAGCTAACAAAGAATGTAGCGTATTTTTTAATTGTTTCATATTTAGTAAATATCAGTTATAAAGTCCAAAAAAGACAACAGAAATGAGTTTTTGTTCATATTTTCAAAAGAACACAAAATGAAATTTAGTCATTCAGAAACACAAGGCTTGTAATCTGGAAAAAAGTTATGTTTTACTAAGTTCAAATTATTGAAATATGCGCCCCAGATCAAGAAAAACAGCAAAAAACATCAAAGACATGAGCATTAACATACCAACCTGTTGAAAATAAATCTGAATTTTCTCAGATATAGGACTACCTTTAATGGCTTCAATCGCAAAAAACATTAAATGTCCGCCATCCAGAACAGGAACTGGTAAAAGATTTAATACTCCCAAACTAATGCTCACAATAGCTAAAAATCTAAAGAAAGGCACTAATCCCATTTCTGCAGATTGCCCGGCATACTGAGCAATACTGATCGGACCACTTAAGTTCTCAGCAGATGCTTTACCTACCAGCATTTTCCACATCATTTTGACTGTATTAATCGAATAAAACCATGTTTTTTCAATGGCAGTCATTAATGCTTCTCCTACTGGAAGAGAGTATTTAACCTGCAGCGAATCCAATAAATCTTTGGGAACTTCTACGCCTGCTCCAATTCGGCCAAAATCCTTTTCTTCATTTTTAACTCTTTCTGGAGTAATAACAACCGGTAAGCGAATACCGCCGTCCCTTTCTACCATTAATTGTATCGACTTTTCAGGGTGGCTTCTTACATATTCAACCCACATCATCCAATCTATCATGGGTTCTTTGTTTGCAGAAATAATTAAATCCCCTGTTTGAAGCCCTGCTGCTTTTGCAGCCGAATTTTCTATTATTTTACCAATAATAGGCCTTAAGGTCGGTGACCAAGGCTTCAAGCCCAGTTTTTCGTAAAAAATTTCAGGACTTTCTGAATCACCTTTTGTTAATTGAATAAAATGTGTTTGCTCTATTTCATCATTATTTTTCACAGAAACTTTAATTTCTTCATCACCCTGCATCGCTAATGAAAAAATTAAATTCATCGTTTCTGACCAAGTAGGCGCATTCTCATCATTAACCTTAAGTATTTCTTCGCCTTCAGAAAAGCCAGCTTGTTCTGCTAATGTTCCCGACTCTATTGTCCCCACAATTGGCCGCATTCCTGTTTCACCAATAGTAAAAACTGCCCATAATAAAACCACTGCAAGTAATAAATTAAAAATGGGGCCAGCTGCAACTATTGCCGTCCGGGCTAACAAAGATTGTCGATTAAAGGCAAAAGGTAGATCTCCCTCTTTAACTTCTCCTTCCCTTTCGTCCACCATTTTTACATAACCACCTAAAGGAATTACTGATAAGACATACTCTGTTGAGTCAGAATTTTTTTGATAGGACCAAATAACTTTTCCAAAACCAATTGAAAAGCGAATAACTTTAACACCTACCCTTCTTGCCACCCAAAAATGCCCAAATTCATGAATAGCAACTAATAGCCCTATAGCAACAATAAAATAAAAGACAGTATATAAAATGTCCATTATAGACTCATCTCTTTAATTATTTGATAAGACTGCTCTCTTGCCTGTTGGTCTGTTTTTAAAATGACCTCGAGAGTATCAGCTATATCCGCTGAAAATTTAGCCATACATTTTTCTATGATAACTGGAATGTCAGTAAACTTTATCCTTTCATTTAAAAATTCATCAACTGCGACTTCATTTGATGCATTGAGTACTGTTGGCATAATACCTCCAGCAACGATAGCTTCATAAGCTAATCTTAAACAGGGAAAACGTTCCAGATTCGGCTCTTCAAAATCCATTTGTCTCACCTTAAAAATATCAAGTGGTTTTACACCAGAATCAAATCGATCGGGCCAAGCCATGGCATGTGCAATAGGCACTCTCATATCAGGATTACCCATTTGAGCTAAAACAGAACCATCAACATAATCAACCATAGAATGAATAATACTTTGTTTGTGAATAACAACTTGAATATCATCAGGGGATATATTAAATAATAAACAAGCTTCTATTAATTCCAGCCCCTTATTCATCATCGTTGCTGAATCAACAGAAATTTTACGTCCCATATCCCATTTTGGATGAGCAACTGCCCGCTCGACAGTAACATCATGCAATTCATCTATTGGAGTTTCTCTAAAGGGCCCGCCTGATGCGGTTAACAAGATACGTCTGGCTTGTTTTGCTGGCTCTCCTGCAACATACCCTGCTGGCATACATTGAAAAATTGCATTATGTTCACTATCTATAGGTAAAAGTTTTGCGCCTGACTGTTTAACTGCCTGCATAAAAATATCACCCGACATAACCAAGGCTTCTTTATTTGCCAACAATACTGTTTTACCCGCTTTAGCTGCTGCTAAACTAGGTAAAAGACCAGCAGCACCAACAATCGCAGCCATAACAGAATCTACTTCATTCAATGTTGACACAAACTCTAACGCTTTTACACCAGCCTTAACTTGAATGGTCGATAATTCTGATCCTTGAATTTTTTTCTTAAATTGCTCTGCTTTTTCCTCATCAACCACAACTACATATTCGGGTTTGTGTGAAACACATTGATCAAATAAAACCTCAATATTTGTATTTGCAGTTAATGCGACTACTTTGTATTGCTCAGGGTGTCGGCTAACAACATCTAACGTACTTACTCCAATTGACCCAGTCGCACCGAGAATACAAAGTCCTTTCATGCAAATACACTCCGCCCAATAAGAATTACACCGGCATAGTAAAAAGGAATCGCTGCAATTACACTATCAGTACGATCTAATATGCCTCCATGTCCAGGAAGCAAAGTACCACTATCCTTTACTCCATTTCGACGCTTTACTAAACTAAAAAACAAATCACCATAAATTGAAACTAAAACAGTCAATATAGAGAGCAAGATAAAATCCGCTGCAATCAAAAAAGGGTATCCGTAAGTTAAAACTAAAATAAGCCCCATCACTAATGCAGAGAGTAATGCACCATACATCCCCTCTATGGTTTTCCCTGGGCTAATGGTTGGTGCAAGTTTATTTTTACCCCATTTCATACCAGTAAAGTACGCAGAAATATCAGCAACCCATATAAGAGCAAGAAAATACATCACTGCCTCAGGACCATAAAATGCTCTTAGTCTTGTTAAAAACATCCAGGCTGAAAATAAAACGAACAAGCCTAGAAATAACATATAGCGCTTTTTTATATCAATTCGTAGCAATTCTTCAGCTTGGTTTCTGATAAGAACCATCATAAACACCCAAAATAATGTTGGCGCAATAACTAACCACTCAAGAAGACCAGAATATTCTTTAATTTCAGGATATTCAAATATAACAGCAAGTGTTTCTAAAATTTGCGTCCAAAAAGTAATGCCAAGCATAGGAATAATTAAAAGCAGAGTAAAAAGTATTTTACCTATCCCTGTGTGTATACCAGACAATTCTGTCCACTCCCACCCAGCAATTAAGACAATAATGCCAATAAATAAATAAAAATATAGTATTGGTAATAAAAAAATAGCTGAAATTGCTACTGCTGCAAGCACCACTGCTGTTAATATGCGTTGAAATAACATTATTATTAGAGTTAATTAGGTTTTTGAGAATTATCGACTTGTTCACTAGTGCGGCCAAATCGTCTTTGTCTACTTTTAAAACTACTTATTGCATCTAAAAATGCAACTTTATCAAAATCTGGCCATAAAGTTTCTGTAAAATAAAACTCTGTATAAGCTAATTGCCATAATAAGAAATTACTTATTCGCTGTTCTCCCCCAGATCGAATAAATAAATCAGGCTCGGGCAAGTCTGATGTTGTCATATGTTGGCTAATTAATGACTCCGTAATATCTTGAGCCTGCAGTTCACCACTTTCAATTTTTTTTGTAATCTTTAGAAAAGCTTGAGTAATATCCCAGTGCCCGCCATAATTAGCTGCAACAACAAGGTTTAAACCGGTATTATTTTCAGTCTGTTTTTCAGCTTGAACAATTCTGTTTTGTAATTTGTCTGAAAAAGCAGACTTATCGCCAATAATACGAAGTTTAATATTATTTTTTTCTAATTTATCAATTTGGCTTTGAAGTGTACCTATAAACAATTCCATTAGCATTTGGACTTCTTTTTTAGGTCTTCGCCAATTTTCACTACTAAATGCAAATAAAGATAAAACCTCTATCTCTTCCTCAACACAAAACTCGACAATTTTTTTTACGGTTTTAACACCCGCTCTATGCCCCATAATTCTCGGTAAAAACTTTGACTGGGCCCAGCGACCGTTTCCATCCATAATAATAGCAATATGTCGAGGATTACCATTTTTTGCCATTAAATCATTCATCATTACTATTTAATAAAAATCACATAGATAATAAATCTGCTTCTTTAGCTTCAAGAAACGTCTCTACTTCTTTAATGTATTTGTTGGTGATCTGCTGGATTTTTTCTTCTCCTGTATGTGCTTCATCTTCAGAAATCATTTTTTCTTTTAACGCTTCTTTAATTTCTGAATTAGCATCCCGTCGGATATTTCGAATCGCAACACGACCTTGCTCAGCTTCGTTTTTTACCACCTTAACTAAATCTCGTCGACGTTCTTCTGTCAAAGGAGGCAAAGGAATGCGTATAACCAAGCCTTGAGTCGTTGGGTTTAAACCTAAATCAGAAGACATAATCGCCTTTTCAATAGCTTTAACCATATCCCTTTCCCAAGGAGTTACCTTTAATGTTCTAGAGTCCTCAACAGAAACATTAGCTACCTGCGACAGGGCGGTATCTGCACCATAATAAGAAACCGTTATTTGATCTAATAAACTTGGATGAGCTCTTCCCGTTCTTATTTTAGTAAATGCCTTTTGTAGTGATTCTACACTTTTACCCATTCTTACCGAAGCATCTTGTTCTATATCACTTATCATTTCTTTTTCCTGGTTCAACCTTTTTCAATTAAAGACCCTAATTCTTCACCTTGCATCAGACGCATCACGGCACCAGGTTCAAAAATATTCATAATCCTCATTGGCAAATTATTATCTCTACACAAAACTAAAGCGGTTGCATCCATAACATTCAACCGCTGATCTAAAGCCTCATCATAAGTTAATTTTGAATAAAATTTTGCATTTTTATCCTTTTCAGGATCAGCCGAATAAACGCCTTTCACTTTAGTTGCTTTTATCAACAATTCTGCATTAATTTCAATTGCTCTAAGACTCGCTGCTGTATCTGTTGTAAAAAAAGGATTACCTATTCCTGCTGAAAAAATCACCACACGCCCCTTCTCCAAATGTCGGACAGCTTTTCGTCGAATATAATCTTCACAAACCTCATCAATCTTTAGAGCACTCATCACTCTGGCTTGTAGTCCCTTCTTTTCAAGAGAATCCTGCATTGCCAGAGCATTTATGATTGTTGCCAGCATTCCCATTTGATCACTTGTCACACGATCCATACCTTGCGATGATTTTTCCGCACCTCTCAGTATATTACCTCCACCAATGACCAGTCCCACTTCTACGCCTGCTTCACACAAATCTTTTACTTCATTTTCTAGACGATTAACGATCGTTGCATCAAGACTACCCCCTGCTTCACTCATTAATGCCTCGCCACTTAGCTTAAGTAAAATTCGCTTACAGATCATTTTTGTCATTGATAAATATCCTATTAATAAGAATTTAAGGGGTAATTTATGTAAAAAATAGAATTTTAGCCAAGGATTAGCACTAAATCTAAGTGAGCCTCTAAATTTGTGTTTATATTCAGTATCTATAAACACAAAGCATGAGGTAACGATTGTCTCAAAAAATAAAACTAGAGTTTAAAAAATTATGCACTTGCCTGGGCTCTTACTTCTTCAGCAAAATCTACTTCTTCTTTTTCTATTCCTTCACCTACCTCAAAACGTGTAAATTGAATAATCGAATTATCTTTTGATTTTACTAATTGAGCAACAGTCATTTTATCATCTTTAATAAATGCTTGTCCTTCAAGTGTCACTTCTGCTAAGAATTTTTTAATTCTTCCTGCAATCATTTTTTCAATTATCTCTGGCTTCTTCCCACTTTCTAATGCTTGAGCTGTAAAAATATCCTTTTCTTTTTGGATTTCTTTCTCTTCCACCTGGTCAACAGATAAATAAGCAGGGTTACTTGCAGCAATATGCATAGCAATATCTTTACCTAATTCTTTATCATTTTTTGCTGTTTCAACAATAACAGCAATTTTTCCACCGTGAAGATAACTTGCTGTTCCCCCTTCAACATTTGAGTATCTAGCAAAACGTCTTACTGAAATATTTTCACCTACTTTGGCAATTAAGGCTCGGCGAGTAGCATCAACCGTTTCACCCGTTGCTAACTTTATCTCAGCTAATTGCTCAATATTATCGACGGAAGAAGTTAACAATGCGTCAGATAAGCTATTTACAAAAGCAATAAAATCATCACTTTTTACAACAAAATCGGTCTCACTATTGACCTCCACCATAACAACTGTTTTACCATCATCACTTCCTTTCAACCCAATCATTCCTTCAGCAGCGACTCGGCTTGCTTTTTTGTCAGCTTTTGCAAGTCCCGCCTTACGCATATTTTCAATGGCTAACTCCATGTCGCCATTTGCCTCAACTAGACTTTTTTTACATTCCATCATTCCAGAGCCGGTTCTTTCTCTTAGTTCTTTAACCATTGCTGCCGTTACACTCATTTTTCTATTTCCTCAAATTCTTAACTAAAAAAACGCCCCCAATTAAATAATTAAAGGAGGCGTTTAATAAAGCTGTTTTTTCAACAACCTAATTTTAAAGTAATTTCAAACCATTTAGTCAAAACTAAATCAGCTTCAAAATATTAATTCTCTTCAGATGAAGTCTCTGCAGAGGGTGCTTCTTTTAACGGAGTTTCTTTTGAAGAAGCTTCTTCAGATGAAACTTCTTCAACGAAATCATCTGATTTCGCTGATGCGGCTAATCCAGCTGATTTAGATTCTAGCACTGCTGCAGAAGCACTCTGGCAATATAATTTAATTGCACGAATTGAGTCATCATTCCCTGGAACAACGTAATCAATACCCTCAGGTGAATTATTAGAATCAACAATTCCTACAACTGGAATACCTAATTTTTGAGCTTCCCTAACTGCATTTTTTTCATACCCTACATCTAAAACAAAAAGTACATCAGGAGTACCACGCATTTCTTTAATTCCACCAAGACTGCGATCAAGCTTTATCATTTCGCGCTCCATTCCTAGCGCTTCTTTTTTATTAAACTTTTGGTGCATCGAACCATCTGCTTTCATTGCTTCTAGTTCTTTTAAACGTCTTATTGACTTTTTAATTGTTTTAAAATTTGTCAACATACCACCTAGCCAACGATGGTTAACATAAGGCATTCCACAACGTATTGCCTCTTCTGCAACAGTTTTACGGGCCGCTTTTTTAGTTCCTACAAACAGGATATTTCCTTTATTTGCAGTCATTTGACCTAAATAATTTAAAGCATCATTAAACAAAGGAAGCGTTTGTTCCAAGTCTATAATGTATATTTTGTTTCTTGCACCAAAAAGGTAAGAAGCCATCTTTGGATTCCAGTAACAAGTTTGGTGTCCAAAATGAACACCCGCTTCTAACATTTGACGCATTGACACTGCTGCCATTATTTTCTCCTAAGTAGTTGGGTCATTCATGGTGACCCTGGGTTACGCCTCCACCTATCCCGTTCTGACAACTGATTAAAAAAATTAATCAGCACCCTACCAGTCGTGTCGATAAGTGTGAGTATTAATACAAAAATGAACCTACTTTTATACCATATTTTTAGTTATATACCAATTATTTTATTGCCATACATCATTATATCTTATTCAGCTTTCATCTATTTCTTAAAGAACTGCCTTAAGCCATATTAAAGAAAAAGAGACAACTTTTTTCTATAAGTTATAAAATCTATATTTAGATTGATACTATTCTTATAATTTTCATCATTTGTCATAATTAACCTTAAATACGAGCCACACTATTTTAATCTATGAGCATCACCATTAAAAACGAATCAGAAATTAATAAAATGCGGATTGCAGGAAAACTTGCGGCTGAAGTTTTAGAAATGATAAAACCCTTTGTTTTACCTGGTGTTACAACCAATGAGCTTGATCAAATTTGTCATGATTACATAGTAAGTGATCAACAAGCAATTCCTGCTCCTCTTAATTATCGTGGATTTCCTAAATCTATTTGTACCTCTGTTAACCAAACCATTTGTCATGGCATTCCAAGTGAAAAGAGATTAAAAAAGGGAGATATTGTTAATATTGACATTACTGTTATTAAAGATGAATATCATGGAGATACCAGTAAAATGTTTTGTGTGGGAAAAACAAGCCAACATGCTAACCGCCTAATAAATATCACACAGGAATGTTTATTTCTTGGTATAGAACAGGTTAAACCTGGTGCTACATTTGGAGATATAGGGCATGCCATACAAAAGCATGCAGAATCAAACCGTTATTCTATAGTAAGAGAGTTTTGTGGTCATGGCATTGGTAAAAAATTCCATGAAGACCCTCATGTTATGCACTTTGGAAAAAAAGGAGAGGGTGAGGTTATTGAAGCAGGCATGATTTTCACTATCGAACCCATGCTTAATATAGGTAAAAGACATATGAAGGTTTTAAAAGATGGCTGGACTGCCGTGACAAAGGATCGAAGCCTTTCTGCTCAATGGGAACATACAATTTTAGTCACACCAGAGGGCCATGAAGTATTGACCCTGCGCCAGGAAGAAAAATGAAGACTGGCTTAAATAGTGAGTTAATGAATATTTTTTCCAAAGAAAACAGCCATGAATTACTTAAACATACT
This sequence comes from Methylococcaceae bacterium, assembly GCA_021647145.1. GTDB lineage: Bacteria > Pseudomonadota > Gammaproteobacteria > Methylococcales > Methylomonadaceae > QPIN01. The sequence continues at coordinate 17,117 of JAKIVF010000012.1, forward strand.
CTTCAACAAAACTTTGAACAACAGCGTCAAAAATTCAACCCTAAAGAAAATGTTGACTCGTTATTAATAGAAAATGCTATTTTTATTGATGATATTTTATCTTTCTGCTGGAATCATTTCCTCAAACAATATGCCTCGCAATTATGTTTAATTGCTACTGGAGGTTATGGCCGAAAAGAACTTTTTCCAAAATCTGACATTGATATTCTTATTCTTCTAAACCAAGCTGACACCATAACTCTTCAAGATAATTTATCTATTTTTTCAAATTTTTTATGGGACATTGGGCTTAAGCCAGGCTTATCAGTTCGGACTATTTCCGAGTGCATTCAAAAAGCAACGGAAGACCAAACCATCATGACTAATTTATTAGAAATGAGGTTAATTCATGGTAACCCGTCATTATTCAGCAATTTAAAGACTAATTTATCAAAAGAAAAATTATGGTCTTCAAGTCAGTATTTTTCAGCAAAAATGGAAGAGCAAAATCTTCGTTACGCAAAATTCCATGATACCGCTTATAACCTTGAACCCAATGTTAAAGAAGGCCCTGGAGGACTAAGAGATTTACAAAATATTGCTTGGGTTTTCAAATACCACTATACCGCTGCTACACTAAAAGTACTTATTGAACATGGTTTTTTTTCAGAATCTGAATACAATGAACTCATCGCATGCCAAAATATTTTATGGCGAATTCGATTTGCTTTACATATTCTTACAAGCCGTTGTGAAGACCGACTAGTTTTTGATTACCAAAGGGAATTGGCAAGTCAGTTTGGCTTTATTGATAGTAATAAAAATCCAGATGTAGAACAATTTATGCAGCATTACTTTAAAACTGTAATGGAACTTGAACGCATGAATGAAATGCTATTACAGTCCTTTAGTGAAAAGCTGATTGACACACCTCAAGCAAAACAGCTAAATCCGCCAAATGAACACTTTACTTCAATTAATGGTTATTTAGTCGTAAAAGAGGCCGATACTTTTAAAAAAAACCCATTAGCTTTACTCGAAATTTTCCCTTTATTACAGCATAATTCTTCCCTAAAAGGCGTAAGAGCAAGTACTATCCGATTAGTACGAAAAAATCTTCACCTTATTGATGATGATTTTCGAAGCACCCCTAGAGCGCACAAACTTTTTCTTTCTATTTTAAAATCTCCCTGCGGAATCACCCACCAATTCCGTAGAATGAACCGCTATGGAATTTTAGGAGCTTATATCCCCGCTTTTGCCAACATTGTTGCTCGAATGCAATACGACCTATTCCATATCTATACGGTAGATGCTCATACTTTATTTGTCCTTAGAAACCTTAGACGATTCTCTCTTGAAAAACACGAAAGTGAATTCCCCTTTTGTAATAGTATTTTTTTACGTATTAGCAAACCTCAACTTTTATATATTGCCGCCTTATTCCATGATATTGCAAAGGGTATGGGAGGTGACCACTCAGTTTTAGGAGAAAAAATTGCTCAGCAATTTTGCATTCAACACAATATGTCTAAATCTGATTCAAAAATGATCACCTGGTTAGTTCGTAACCATTTAGTCATGTCTATGACTGCGCAAAGAAAAGATATAAGTGACCCAGATATTATTCATAACTTTGCGCTACAAGTAGGTAATATAGATAATCTTAACCATCTCTATCTGTTTACAGTTGCTGATATTAGAGCTACCAACCCGAGCTTATGGAACTCATGGAAAGATTCTTTATTACTAGAGTTATACACATTCACCCATAATGTATTACGCCGAGGATTACAAAACCCCACCGAAAAATCTGAGCGTCTTCAAGAAAACAAACTAGAAGCAAAAGAAGAACTCATTGGGCTTGGCATTAGTGAAGCCACTATTCAAAAAACCTGGGATCAAATATCTAATGAAGATGATTATTTCTTACGTTATTCACCGGAAGAAATTGCTTGGCACTCCATTGCTATTGCATCGACCAAAAAAAGTGAACTCCCCCTTGTTATTTTACGACCGAAAAACCAACGAGGTTGTGTAGAAATTTTCGTCTATGCTCTTCATAAAAATGATATATTTTCTTTGAGTGCAGCAACATTAGATCAACTTGGCCTAACTATTCTTGATGCCCGAATTGCTAGTTTTAGCCTTTCAACAAAAGAACAATACGTTCTGAACAGCTTTCAAGTTCTTGATCAATCAGGGGAAGCAATAAAAGAATTGGACAGGGAAATACATATTTGTAAGACTCTACAAGATAATCTATGTAATCTTAAGGTTAAAAATCACTTAAACATTCATCGCCAATCAAGACAGGCTAAACATTTTCCTATTACCAGCAAAGTTACTTTTCATACAGATCCTCTCAACAAATACACTATTATTGAGCTTATAACAACGGATCACCCGGGTTTACTTGCCTCAATAGGTCAGGCTTTTATAGAGTTAAACATTCAATTACATGATGCAAAAATTACTACGATTGGAAGCAGAGTGGAAGATATGTTTTACATTACCGATTTTCAATTCCAATCCATCAACGATGAGACCATTCTTCAAAACATCAAAGATAAGCTAATATCAATCATTGAAGAACAAGAAAAGTAACCAGCCTTTCTGTACAACCAACCTAAATACTCAGGTATAATTATTTTAATGATTTTCCTAAAGCCATTTTGGGTAAATTTCCCTCCAAACCAATGGCCATTCGCATCACCTTGTTTTTTGCTGGAACAACGCGCTCAATCATACCCAGCCCCATGTTTCTTAAAAATTTTATAGGTGCCATATCATTACTAAAAACCCTGTAAAAAGCATCCATTAGTGTCATCATCCTTAAATTATCATTTCTACGCATTTTTTCATAACGCCTTAAAATAGAGACACTGGCAATATCCTCTCCTTTTGTTTTTGCCTCAATTAATACTTCAACTAATGCTGCTGCATCTAACAAACCTATATTAACACCTTGCCCTGCCAATGGATTAATCATATGGGCAGCATCTCCCACTAAGACGACTCCAGTTTTAATATATTGTTGAGCATGCTGACGTTTCAAAGGAAAACTTGCTTTACCCAATACTTTTTTAATTGTTCCTAAACAGGAAGGGAATGTAAGCGTTAATTCACTAATCAATTCTTCATTAGATAGTAGTTTTAGTCGCCTAACCTCATCAGATGAGTTATACCAGACAATTGAACCAAAATTCCCCGTTAAAGGTAAAAATGCTTGCGGCCCACTGGCTACAAATCGTTGCCAGGTTATGTCTTGCTGTTCATAATCAGTCTCTACATAAATAACCAAAGCATGTTGCTTATAATCCCAGCTAGTAACACCTAGTCCCACTGTTTGTCTTACACGAGAATTCCCTCCATCTGCCGCAACAACTACTTTAGCTTGTAATGTACTCCCATTATCTAATTTTAACGTTGTTTTTCCAGAGGGTAAGTAATTTATAGATTCAATCTTTACCGGAGCAACCAGCTCTATATTATTAAAATCAGCCAGCCTATCCAACAGAGCAAGCTGAGTCACCCTGTTTTCAACAATATAGCCTAATTCAGGCAAACTAATATCATCACTGTTAAATTCAGTATCACCTGCAGTTTCCCATACGCGCATGCGACGAAAAGGACAAAACCTTCTATTTAAGATACCTTGCCAAGCCCCTACAGCTTGAAGAATATTTTTTGATGCAATACTTAATGCAGAAACCCGAAGGTCATGCGGTTGCTCTGACGAAAAACTTCCAGGTAAAGATTGCTCAACAACTGCAACACGTAAAGAACTTCCTCCAAGACCACAAGCAACTGTTGCACCTACCATCCCAGCACCAACAATGACCACATCAAACTCTTTCATATCTCTGAAATATCTAGTATAAAATTAATAAGAGAATCCCGTTCAGTATATTAAATATCTGATAGGTTTATTTATGGAAAATGAACTATCACCCACTTCATTATACTAGTAAATAAATAACTTTCTTTTATTTAAAGATAATTTTCTTCTGATGCAAAATTATATTTTGAGATTTTTTAATGCCCAAAATTTTTATGATTCTTTAAATAAAAGAACAGTGACTTGCTTTAACAAATATGCTTGAAAAATTAACGAGAATATTCTAAATTATCAATTTACTTATTGAGAAGTTAGTAAAGAGTTTTATTGAGCTAATATAATGATTTTATTAGAATTAGAAAAACTCCCACAGCTTAAAAAGCATCAAAAACGCATTGCAACAACTCACTCTTTTATAACAACATTATAATTTACTAAAATATCATAACCACATGTATTTTAAAGGTTTTTTTAAAATAAAACTATTTATTAATTTAATCTTACTTTTTTTATAGACAACCCCATTAAAATTATATAAACTTCGACCCAGCTAAAGGAAGTGCTCGACAGAATGTCGTCTTTAACGAGGAGGATAAAAGCGGCCAATATTTATGGCTAAATAATTATAATAATAACATTTAGTAACTGCTTTTAGAATTTTGTCTTAGTCTAAGTAAGACATCAACGCATACAAATAATAAGAATAAAAAACGATAGCGAAGCCCGCAAACAGCGGGCTTTTTTATGCCCTTTTGATCACTAAATCGAAAGCTTTATTCCAAGCCATCCTGCTCTTGGCATTCCAGGTGAAACGAAACGTCCGTTATCAAAATCTTCACCTAATACCTCATCTGCCTCTCCATAAACGCCGAATGTTTTATAATCTCGGTCAAAAATATTATCGATTCTACCGAATAAGACTAGATATTCATTTATTTTCAGCTCTGTTCTGGCATTAAATATCCAATATCCACCAAGTCTATCGGTTAAATTAGCTTCATCTCCCCTAAAAAATTGATCACCACTGTACTGTGCATCAATAGATAAAGACCAACGCTTCCAAAAATCAACACCTAACGATGCTTTAAACATATTCTCTGCCAAGCCAGGAATACGATCACCTCTTTCAACCAGCACTGCCTCTTCATTATCCAATGGATTTTGAATAGTAAAACCATCTAAAAAACGAGCATTCAAATAGGTATAATTGGCTGAAAAGTGCCATTCATCAATATCACTAAAAATATGAGGAATATCTGCATTAAACCCTGTTTCAACACCATAACGGCGCGTTTGCCCTATATTACTAAAATAGCCTTCACTAATACTATCCCCTCCTCGGTTAAAGATAATATCGTCATGATTAGTGGTATGAAAAAAACCAGCGTTCCAATTAAAACTTCCCTTCCCTATCAATTCATTAAAGTTCCCTCTAAAGCCAGCTTCCCACGTTTTTGACACCACTTGATCTAAAGGGGGATCAGCTAAAAAAGCATTGGGTAGTTTACAAGGATCATCCTCATCCGCACAGCTTAATTCCATGGGTGTTGGAACTCTGGATGACTCACTATAACTTCCGTACAAACCCAAGTTATCTACAATTTTATAAGTAAAACCAGCTGAAGGGTTAAAACGATCAAAATTATGATGACCACTCAACTTATCTTCACCATCGCTCACATATTGATTTTCTAAAGAAATACTGGTGTGATTATATCGCCCAGCAAAATTAATCGTTAGCGCATCGGTTACCGAAAAACTATCACTAAAATAAAAACCGTAGGTTTCTGTTATCGTATTTAACCGCACTTTGGATTCTTCAAGAAAAATACCACTGCCAATTGTGCCTCGACTTTCCGTTAATTCTCCCAATTCTGTATTAGATTCGAAATGAACATCTGAATAATCATATGCCGCTCCAAAAATAAAATTATTTTGAAACCCAAAAATATCATTATTGAACATTGATTGAATTGTACCGCCCGCACTGCGCATATGCGTTTGACTGGTATTATTAGTCGCCCCTTCTACACTGTCACTTTCAATAATATCGTTACCAAAAACATCTTGAGCAATTTCCCCTTCTTCATCACACAAAAAACCATTATTAGATTCGCAGCCTTCAAAATCACTATCGTCACCATTAAAAGATTTAACCCTATTTTGGCGAAAATAACTATTCCCACTTAGCTGTATACTTTCATTGACATCAAATGCACCCGAAAGTTCAGAGAAAAACATCCGTGTAACCGTCTGGTCTGGATAAGTAAAAATAGCTTTTCTCTGCTGTTGATGTAATTGAATTGGGACAGCACCATTCCCTTTCATATTGTTATCATTAGCACCTAACGTTAAATCAAGGTTTGCACGTTCACCTTTCCAGCTTAATGTACCAAAAACTTGATTTGCTTCTGTAGGTGAAAAATCACGCCAGCCTTCTTCTTCAAAATGATGTAAATCAATGAAGTAACCCCACGTTCCATTATTCCAACCACTGGTAAGCTCTTCTGAATGACGCTCATAGGAACCTCCATAAACCTCTAGTTGATGACCCGGTGCAGTGAAACCCGTCTTAGTCTTTATAGAGATGGCACCACCTAGCGTATTTAGACCAAATAAGGGGTTTGACCCGGGCATTAAGCTCATACGGTCTATAGCACCTTGAGGAATTAAATCCCAATTCACTGTATCACCAAAAGGCTCGTTAAACCGCACGCCATTTACATAAGTCGATAACCCTTGTGGAAGCCCTAATAACGGTGATGCTACAAAACCACGATAATAAATATCGGGTTGCAAAGGATTATTTTGCGCTTCATTAATATGAACACTACCCATATAACGATTCATATAATTAGCCAATGTCGTAGTATGGCTTTCATTTAATTGTTCTGAAGAAACACTTTGTACATTGGCAGGTATTCTATCTACTGCCAGCTCACTTCCTGCCAATGGGGTTATAGCAAACACATCCATTTTTTCTAACATAACGGGAGCTTCTTCCTTTTCTGTTATAACAGATGAATCATCAGCTAATGTAGCCGAACTGATTCCAATTATAAATAAAGGAAATATTCCCTGTACAAGTTTTATCATCACTCTCTCACACTAAATTTTAAAAGGCTTATAATAATTTAAACGATAACGTGAAAACAGCTGTGAGAAAAAAAAGGATTTTTTCCTGCTCTCTACCGAAACAACTAGAAATCAATAATATATTAAAGCCTAAAATTACAAGTAATAAACAGTTCTTGAGATTCATTATTTGCGTATTCAAGCTCAACCTATATACAAAAAATAGAGCCATTCCTTAGATAAAACGATGTATGCCAATGTAAGAAATGCATGACTAAGGTTCTTCCAGACGCACCACTTTTCAATAATCGCAGAATTTATTATGATGATTGCTTTAGATGATTTATTATCTGAGGAATGGAAAATGATTTACTTATGTATTCCTTAGGAGACTACGATGCCACAAATAATTCTTAGTGATATTTTTATTTACCCTGTTAAATCACTAGCTGGAATAAAAGTATCACAATGGACTGTTAATGAAAAAGGGTTGTTATATGACAGAAAATGGATGTTGATAGATAGTAACAACCAATTTCTCAGTCAACGTCGTCTACCTAAAATGACATTGATTAAAACTGAGATTAAAAATGATACTTTAATTCTCAGCACAACAGTTTCTGGGAGCATATCATTACCACTAACACCTGAAAATGGTGATGATATAAACACCACAATCTGGAAAGATCAATGCCTAGCAAAAACAACAACCCCGGTAGCAGATAAATGGCTAAGTGATTTTTTAGAGATGGACTGCAAACTGGTCTATCAACCGGATAATATTATCCGCCCTGTTGACCCTGATTATGCAGCAGACACAGACAAAGTTAATTTTTCTGATGGATTTCCTTTTTTAATTGTATCGGATGCCTCCTTAACTTCACTTAATCAAGAAATGAAAATACCATTACCTATGCTACGTTTTCGTCCCAACCTGGTTATTTCTAATTGCAAAAGTTATGCTGAAGATAGTTGGAAAAAAATACAAATTAGTAACATTGTTTTTAGATTACCTAAAGCCTGCTCAAGATGCTCCGTACCAACAATAGATACTGAAACAGCACAAACTAATAAAGAACCTTTGACTACACTTAGTCGTTTACGCCGCTGGAATAATAAAGTCTTTTTTGGACAAAATGCCTTACATGACACTGTTGGGGAACTATCTGTAGGTGATCCAGTAGAAATTATTAAAACAGGTCTAAAACAGCCGCCGATATAAAATTATTCATTAACTCTAATAAAGAACTCCACACTCTCTAAATCTACTGGTTTTGGCTTTTCCTAGCCCTTTAATTACAGTAGAATACATAGTTCTGAATTATGGTGTTACGCTACCGCTGACCTAACCTACAAATTTTGCAATACCAACTAAATCAATGAGCTCAACCACAAAAAAACCTTCATCAAATTTCATTCGACATCTTATTACTAATGATTTGCGTAATAATAAAAATGATGGAAAAGTTATTACTCGTTTCCCGCCTGAACCCAATGGTTATCTTCACGTTGGTCATGCAAAATCAATCTGCCTAAACTTCACCATGGCAGCAGAATTTAATGGCCAATGTAATTTACGTTTTGATGATACAAACCCTGAAAAAGAAAGTGTTGAGTTTATGGAGTCTATTGAACGCGATATTCAATGGCTAGGTTTTACCTGGACTGAAAAACACCACTCTTCAGATTATTTTGAACAGCTTTATATTTATGCTGTTCAATTAATAACAAGTGGCGATGCCTATATAGATAGTCTGGATTCAGAACAAATTAGACAGTACAGAGGCTCTTTAACAGAACCGGGCAAAGAGAGCCCAGACAGAAATCGTTCCATTGAAGATAACTTAGCCTTATTTTCTGCTATGAAAAATGGTGATTATCCCGATGGGGAATATATATTGCGCGCCAAAATTGATATGGCATCACCAAATATCAATATGCGAGACCCGGCAATATACAGAATAAAACGAGCACATCATTTTCGCACCGGTGATGCTTGGTGCTTGTATCCCATGTATGATTTTACTCATTGTATTTCAGATGCTCTGGAAGGAATTACCCATTCATTATGTACTTTAGAATTTGAAGACCATCGCCCGTTATACGACTGGTTTTTAGACAAATTACAAACCCCCTCACATCCACAACAAATTGAGTTTGCCAGATTACAACTTGAATACACCATTGTTAGTAAGCGTAAATTAGCCCAATTAGTTGATGGTAATTTTGTCTCTGGCTGGGATGATCCCCGTATGCCTACCATTGCAGGTATGCGCCGTGCAGGTTATACCCCAGAATCAATCCGTGATTTTTGTGAACGCATAGGAATCACCAAAAAGGATTCATGGATTGAAATGGCTGTGTTGGAAAATTGTATCAGAGAAGATTTAAATGAGAATGCTCCACGAGCAATGGCAGTATTAAAACCACTACGCATAGTAATAGATAATTACCCTGATGAACAAGTTGAAATATTAGAAGTAAGCAACCATCCACAAAAACCTGAATTAGGGACACGAAAAATTCCTTTTTCAAAGACCATTTTAATTGAACAAGATGACTTTGCTGAAACGCCTCCCTCAAAATATAAACGATTAGTTGAAGGAGGCGAAGTCCGTCTACGTAGCTCTTACGTGATTAAGTGTACCGAAATTATTAAAGATGAATCCGGTAATATTATTGAGTTACGGTGTAACTATGATCAAGACACTTTAGGTAAAAAACCCGAAGGCAGAAAAGTTAAAGGTGTTATTCATTGGGTCTGTGAACAACATGCAATTGATGCAGAGGTACGATTGTACGACCGTTTGTTTAAACTGGCCAACCCTGAATCAGAAGAAGATTTTCTTGATGCACTTAACCCTGATTCTCTCGAAACTTTAACAGGTTGTAAAGTAGAAGCTAGCTTAGCTGTGTCACAACCTGGTGATAGATTTCAATTTGAACGCACAGGTTATTTTTGTATTGATTCCATAAATAGCAAACCTGAAGCATTGGTTTTTAATAGAACTGTCACGTTACGAGATACCTGGCAAAACCAATAGGCTGGGCTAACAGCTCATCGTTACCCCAACACAGGCTTGATAAATATTGGGTTGCCAAAGGCACTACAACCCAACCAATATAGACTATTCTAAGACAAATATTTTATCAAAATTAGCGATCTCTAAAATTTTTTTAACCTCTCCTTTCATATTTTTAATTTTCACAGCATCTTTGGCATTGCCCATTTTATCTTTTAAAATAAGAAGCATACCAAGAGCAGAACTATCTAAATAATCAACCTTCAGCATATTGATGATAATAGAGTTAACACCACTACCAACTTCATCAGTTGCTTTACGAAAATCTTGATGAAGATCAAAATCAAATCGACCCGAAATATTAATCTCCAATGTTTTTGAAGCTGAATCTAATTCTGTATTAATTGTCATTTATCGTTTCCTTTATTAAAATAGTTCAATTTCGCCTTCATCCATAGAGGCCTGAGAAACAGCTTTTTTCTCTTTTTCATTCCATTGTTGTTTCATATCATTTAAGCGAGTTATACCTTGTTCTAACTCCTCAGCCCAAGCAGTATCATCACCTGTTTTAAAGACCCCCAATCCAATACGCATTTCATCACTCATCGCACTAAAATGTTGAGTATTCCTACTTAAAAATTCTATTATTTGCCGTGTTAAATCTTCGAATTGTAATCCTCTAATAGCATTACCAACACTTGATCCGATTTGATCTGTTAATCCAGAAACTTCGGCTATTTTATTTTCTACTGAGTCATTCATTACAGAAATATCTAACATCATATTATTAATATTGGACTTTGAGGTAATAGCGACTGTCATATCTTTTGATGCCATATTACCTATCATTTCCTGTGCTAAAGCTATATTTTTCTTGGACGAATTGACAACAACTCTGATTTCCTCACTAAATTTATCTGAATTTCTGGATAAATTGCGAACTTCATCCGCAACCACTGCAAAACCTCTACCCGCCTCACCCGCTCTAGCCGCTTCAATAGCAGCATTTAATGCTAATAAATTGGTTTGGTCAGCTATTCCTTGTACATCGGTTATTAATTTTTCAACCTGCCCCATGTGCTCGCCTACATCATTAATAACTCCAACCATCTCCATGCTCTGCTTACTAATTTCTACAACATGATCTATAAAAAATTTAAGAACATCATCGGTTTCCTGTGCAAATTTAGAAAAATTCACCCCTTCATCATTCTCTGTTGAGTCCCCCAAACTCCCCATCAATGAATGAACAACTTCTGCTTGTCCTGCCGTTAAACCATGTAAATCATTAAAACTTCCTGACATAGTCACAACTGCATCAGCCATCACTGTTTTCAATTGACCTAACTCTTCCTGAAATGATTGTACTTCCTGCTCTATACACGATTCGACACCAGAAACATAGTGATCAATTGTTTCCTTTAATTTTTCTTTTTTTCTTGTTTCCGATGAAATATCTGCCTTATCCGAGCTACTATTTTGCAGTTGAAAATAATAAATCAACCAAACACCTGTCGTTACCGGTAAAGCACACCAGTACATAATTTGTATTGATACAAAAAGTGGTAACATCATTGCCAGCACAAATAGAACCAGAGGAAACCAAATTTTTTTAAGAAAAGCCATTGTGATAATCCCTTTGTTTTATTTGGCTAAAGCCAATATTTTTTCTGCAACTTTATTTAAAGGAACAACATGATCTGCTGCACCTAATTTAAAAGCTTCACCAGGCATTCCCCAAACCACACTACTTGCTTCATCTTGTACTATATTAATCGAACCAGCTTGTTTCATCTCCAGCATCGTTTTTGATCCATCGGCACCCATTCCCGTCAACATCACACCAATTGCATTTTTTCCTACATTTTGAGCGACAGAACGAAACATAACTTCTACTGAAGGTTTATGCCGATTTACAGGAGGCCCATCATTTAACTGACAAATATAACGAGCACCATCTCTAACTACCAACAGGTGTTGATCACCCGGCGCAATATATATATTACCCGGTAAAATTTGTTGCCCCTCTTGAGCAATGCAAGCTGTCATATCAGTTGCCTCATCTACATGTTTAGCAAATGAAACACTAAATGAAACGGGCAAATGCTGGGAAACAACTATGGCGGGCGTATTTCTTGGTAACCCTGCCACTACTTCTTTTAGTGCCTCTGTACCTCCAGTAGAAGACCCTAAAGCAATAATTTTATCTGTGGTCTTAAAATGATTTTTTGCAGGACTTGATTGGGTGACCGTATTAGCAAAAGACGGTACCTGTGCAACTTTCTGTTTTCCCCGTAATGGTCTGACTTTAGCTCTTGCAGCCATTCTAACTTTTGCAATAATATCCTCAGCATATGTATTTAAAGAGTTCGATACATCAACTTTTGGTTTAGCTACAAAATCAACTGCACCCAGCTCTAATGCTTCTAAAGTAACAGCAGCACCTTTTTCTGTAAGAGTAGAAATCATCACTACCGGCATGGGTCTTAATCGCATTAAATTTCGTAAAAAAGTTAATCCATCCATACGGGGCATTTCAACATCCAGTGTTAATACATCGGGATTTAATTTTTTAATTTTATCTCTTGCAACAATAGGATCTACAGCTGATCCAACCACTTCGATATCGTTTGAAGAATTAAAAATCTGTGTTAGCATCTTCCTAATTAACGCAGAATCATCAATAATCAATAACCGTATTTTCGACATTTTATTTCCTAAAACAATTCAATTTCACTGACAACAGGTTCATTTTTAATAGTTGTACGGTATTTTGTTTCACGTATCGCAATTGTTTCATTATGTAGATCTTTAACTTTTTTCATTTTGACCTTTCCGGTCTTGGGAAAATAAATCACTTTTCTAGGATAAATATCACCAAGATTTTGAGAAACCAAATTTAAAGCTTCTGTATCAACATAGTCTAATGCAAAATTAATATTTTTTAACCCTACATCACCGAGTGTTGGAAGAATCTTTCCCCCACCAAATAGTTTCACCTCTAGGTTTTTTCGTTTGCCACCATTCGCCAAAATATCATTAATTAAATGTTCCATCGCATAATTGCCATATCGGGTGGCATTACCTACTACACTTTCAGCACCAGCATTTAATTTTTGTTCATTTGTTTCGGGTAACATAAAATGATTCATTCCTCCAATTCCAAGGACTCTGTCTCTTATACAGGCTGAAATACAAGAGCCTAAAACCGTTGTCACTAATTCGTCATCCTTTGTTACATAATATTCACCGGGAAGAATTTTAGCTGCGACTATATTGTATTCCTTGTCCCAATACCGTTTAATCTTTTCAAAACCTGATAATGAAGGCTGTTCTATTTGTTTTTTTACACTCATTTGATTTTTTTATAGATGGTATTTCCAATTAAATTAAAATCAGTCTCAAGTTTATTTAACGATTCTGAATGCCCTATAAACAAATGAGATCCTATTGCTAATAAATCACCATAACGCTGAGCCAAGCGTTCTTTTGTATCTCTATCAAAATAAATCAGAACATTTCTACAAAAAATCACATCAAAGTTATGTCTAAAAGGCCACTCTTTCATCAAATTTAGTTGCTTAAATTGAATAAGCCGTTGACAGTCCTTACTTATTTTGACTTTATTCGCATTGCTTCCTGAACCTTTTTTAAACCACTTTTTTATCGTACTTGCAGGTAAGCCATCTACTCTATCGCTGTTATAAACTCCAGAAGCTGCTGTTTTTAAAACATTAGTATCTAAATCAGTTGCCAGAATTTTTATATCCCAACTATTGGGTACATTTTCTAATAATGTCATTGCAAGAGAATAGGGCTCTTCTCCTGTTGAACAACCTGCTGACCAGACTTTTATTGTTTTTGTTGTATGATTCCTTTTTAAGAGTTCAGGAATAACTGTCTCTTTCAGATAGTCAAAATGATGTTGTTCTCTAAAGAATGAAGTCAGATTTGTAGTAACTGCATTTATAAACTCAGTAAATTCTGTGCTGTGATTATTTTTTAAGTAACTACAATATTCTTTAAAGTTTGCCAAACCATGCATTCTTACTCTTTTTGACAACCTTGAATAAAACATATCAAATTTATCATCTGGCACTAAAATACCGGAGTGATCATTGGATATTTTTCTTAAAAAATCAAAATCATCCCTGGTGTAATCAAATTCACGTTGATTTTTTATCATTGCTCTTCATTTCTCTTTGGTGAATTATTTTTTTCAGATTAAAGAAAACTTTTAGTTTTATTAACCTTCAAAAAAAACCTGCAGCAGCTTGATCTACTTCTAATAATTCTGCTAACCCTAATATTTCTGCAGCCTCAATAAATTTATCGGAAGGAAAATCAATTGAAATTTCTTTTTGTAACTTTATCCCTTCCTGCTTAAATACTGTGATCATTTGTAATGACGCTGTATCAATTGATTCAACTGAAGATGCATCAATTTCAATGACTTGTTGAGTATCAAGTTTTTTTAAAAACTGGTCATATAAAGTACCTACCGTTTGAATATTAAGTGTTGTGTCTAATATTATTTTTGACTCACTCTCTATCTCTACATCCTGCTCTATAGTATCAACAGGTTCTACAATTTCTATATCAGTATTTATGTTAGCCATATCAACGGCTTCTTCTATAGTTTCTTTTTCAATTTCAGCTTGAATCTCACCTACAACATGAACACCTGGTTCTTTAGTTGACTCACTTTCATTCGTAGTTTCTTTTTCATTAATAATCTCTTGCTTACGCTTAACTTCGCTTTCAGAATTATCAGAATTTATTGAAGGTTTTTGTTGATCTACCTGATCATCGTTCATCCATGCCAATGGATCAAAACCGACAGCTTCTTTCTCTAATATTTTTGCCATTACATAACCCTCTCTTCTAAAAAGTCTTGTGACAGACTTCTAAAGTCTCTTGCCGACCGGCTTCCTGGACGGTAATCCAATATTGTTTTTCCATAACTTGGGCATTCTGCTAATAAAGCAGCTTCCCTTATCACTGTGGATAACACTTGTTGAGGAAAATATTGCAATACTTTATTCAGTACATTTTTTGACATATTTCTAGTTGTAGCAAACCTGGACATTACGATAAATAATTTATATTTTTTCTTTAATGTAGCTTCAAATTTTTTCACTGTACCCATCATATGTGACAAACCTTGTAATGCTAAAAAATCACCTGCCATAGGAATTAATATTTCATCAGCTGCAAATAATGCATTGGCAACTAATAACCCAGAAGATGGCGGACAATCTATAAACACAAAATCCTGATCCTCAAGGTTTTCATGTAAAACTTTTCTTAATAAATCACCCCGTGTAGCCCCCCCTTCTGACAACTGCTCAATATCTTTTAATCGATTACCAGCAACAATTAGCTGCAAGTTTTCTCTAACTTGAACTAGGTTTTCAGCAATAACTTTTTCACCTAACAAGACTTCATCAATTCCTGATAGTCTTGGGTCAACAACACCAAAAGAGACAGCTAAATGCCCTTGTGGGTCAAGATCAATGACTGTCACTTTCTTACCTGATTTAGCCAAAGCATGTGTTAAATTAGTTGAAGTGGTTGTTTTACCAACCCCCCCTTTCTGATTAATAATTGCTACTACTCGCTGTGCCATTACAAACTACTTATCCCTTCAAACTCTTCAGAGTCTAATAATTTATCAGTATCCAATAACATCACCATTTGTTTTTTCCCTACATGCATCCCTCGCATATATCGAGTATCAATTTTAGACCCTAACTTTGGTGTTGCTTTAATATCTGCAAGAGTAATATCCAATACATCGGAGACTGCATCCGCAACTATCCCCATCACATTTGTACCTTGTGAACCTTCAACACAAAGAACAATCACGACAGTAATAGGGGAATATTCGGTTTTATCCATTCCAAATCGTTCTCGTAAGTCAATAATAGGCACAATTTCGCCTCGTAAATTTAATGCGCCTTTAATATAATCTGGCGTATTCGGTATCTCTCTTACTGATTCCCAACCTCTGATTTCCTGAACCTTAAGAATTTCTATTCCATAAGCTTCACCAGCAAGTTCAAAAGTTAAAAACTGCTCTATTTCTAAATCTGTTAATGCTTCAGTTGCCATGCTGTTGATTCTTTTTTAAGGTTTAAAGGTTGTAGGTTGATAACACTTCTATTGTTAATTCAACATATTTAGCATCTGTCATGTTGGGTTGCCAAAGAGATGACAGTCCAACCTCAACTCAACCTACCTTATATTTTTTTACTTAACTACAAAGGAGAAAATCATTAAAAATCTTCCCATTCATCATCCGACCCTGAGCTACTCGTTGTTGTATAAGAAGGCTGCGAAACTACTTGTTGAGGGGCAGGTTTTACGATAGGCTGTGGTGTGCTAGCATTATTACCTGAAACACTTTGTTCTATTTCACTTAATAACCCAACAATCTTATCGGACAAAGAAGCCACTGCATTGTAGTCTTGTGTTGCCGCTTGTTCGTTATTCTGATTTTTATGGGTAATACACGATTGCACATTTCCATGCATTTCAGTATGCAGTTTTTCTAATTCTTTCATTGCCGGTAAATGACTATGTTCTGCCAGACCAGAAGAATATAGCCATTTCCCTAAATCACAATCTCTATGTGAAACAGCCTGATCAAGTGATAATGCTTCCGAACCATCAAGAAAACCTCTTAACCGAACTTTCCATGCCAGATGTTTCGATTTTGCTAAAGAAAAATCTAAAGAGCCTGAGCCACTGGTCGAAGCATGCTGATGCACATGACTACTACCTCCACCACTCACTGTAAAGAAAGATAATAACTGCGACATTGAAGTAGATTGATCACTCATTGCCACACTTGATGCAGAAGCCTCTTCTGCTAAGGCTGCATTTTGTTGAGTTATTTCATCCATTTGTGACACAGCTTGATTCACTTGTTCAATCCCTTGTGATTGCTCAACACTGGCTGCTGCAATTTCGGCAACAATATCACCTACTTTTTTTACACCTGTTACAATTTCATTCAGTGAACCACCTGTTTCATTAACATACTCCGTACCTGATCTAACTTTTTGTAAGCTGGTCTGAATCAATTCCTTACTTTCTTTTGCTGCCGTTGCACTTCGTTGTGCCAAATTCCTTACTTCTGTTGCCACTACTGAGAAGCCTCTGCCTTGCTCACCTGCTCTTGCTGCTTCTACTGAGGCATTTAATGCTAATAGGTTCGTCTGAAAAGCAATCTCATCAATTACACCAATAATCTCTGCAATTTTATTACTACTATCATTAATTTCTTCCATCGCAGATACTGCCGAGGATACAATCGCTCCTCCTTTTTCTGCTAACTGTCTTGCTGAAGTTGCTACCTGATTAGCTTGTTGTGCATTATCTGCGTTATTTTTAACCGTACTGGTTAACTCCTCCATGCTTGAGGCAGTTTCTTCCAGGTTAGCGGCCTGTTGTTCAACCCGGTTAGATAAATTGTTATTACCACTTGCAATTTCCTGCGCAGAATTATTAATAAACTCTGCTGAATCATTTACCTGAGCAACAATTCCAGCTATTTTATCCATTGAGGTATTTATATTGTTTTTACATTCTAAATAAGCTCCCTGGTAATGACTATCTATACGATTACTCAAGTTACCATTTGCCATACTTTTCATAGAACTATTAATATCTGAAAAAACATGCTCAATATTTTCTGTTAGATCATTAATGCCTGTACTTAGTTTTTCAAAAAAACCTTCTTTATCTGCTATCTCAATTCTTGTTTTCAAATTTCCTATTTTTATATTTTCAACGATTGCTTCAATTTCCTCTTCAATTTTGACTTCTTGTGTTCTATCAAGCCACTCAACAACAATACCTACTTTTTCTCCATTCTCAGTCGTCACAGGATTAGCCACAATATCTAAATGGCGTCCTCCAATCATTAATGTTGAACGAAATGTAGTATTAAGTTTTTCTAGCATTCCACGCTGATGTGCCGGATTTTTATGAAACACATCAATATTAGTACCCAATAATTCATCAGCTTTAAACTTTGGTAACTGCTGCTGAATTTCAACTTCTGCATTTTTAAACATCTCTTTAACCGTCTCGTTCATATAGATGATCTCGAGATTATTATTAGCAACCATCACACAGGACTCCACAGTATCCAAAGCTTGTTTTATCCTTTGTCCTGCAATCGCATGCTCTCTTGCCTCAGCCAAATCGACATTCATTTTGACCTGAACCGCTTGCAAAGAGCGAATAACATCACCTAATTCATCCGGAGCAGATAAATCTAATTTGTTTCTAAACTCACCATCGGTAAGTTGATAAAATGTATTTGAGATAACAGAAATCTGTTTTTTAAAATACCGAAGTAGGAGATAACCAAAAAATGATACAAATGCTATTAACAAAATAATGCCGATTAGACTGCTGTACATTTCAGTCTTAAACCCCGAAACTCTATTTTCCAATAAGGTTTTAAGGTTAGGAGCAATTACATCATATAGTGTACTTGCTAGAGCAATTGATGCGGTTCCCTGGCCAAATAATTGCTGTGCTGAAGTCATTTCAGGCTGCTCCATTAATTGCCTAATAGCTATTAAAAACTCCTTAACCCCAATTGATAGACTTGTTTTCTTTTCAATTAAAACAGCTTCTAATGTCTCGTTTTTTGCTACTGCTGTATCGACATCATGCAATATTGCTAATAACAGATCATTTGCTTTCCCTTCTAAAGTAACAAGCCTAATTAATTGTGCTTGTGATAGAGAAGACTTTCCAGCTAGACCTGCACCAAACCCCCGTAACTCACCTAATATTTTCATTAATTCAGGCAATCTAATAACCTGCATATCCATGAGATAAAAACTATCCAGGTCGGGATCAAGAATTAAATTTGAACTATCTCCGACCTGCACAAATAATGATAAAACATTATTCAGTAACGCGGTATGCTGAGAAAAACTTTGTTTAGCTGATAAATTTAGTGACTGCCCTTCTAATTGAACCCAGCTCTTTTTAATCTTTTGCCAAGATTGACTGGAATTTAAAACATCATTATATACCCCATCCATTTCATCAATCGCTTCAATATCAGAGTTTATACGGCTTCTTGCCTGTAAAATAGCTCCAGTATCTGCACTCCCTGCATTTAAATAAACATTAATTAATCCTCTATGCTCTGCAGTATGAAGTAGAAACTTTTTTAATGGCACTAAATATTCAGAACCTATGATTTCCTTCTCGGCAAAATCAATATCTTTATTTTCTTCATGGTAAAGCAACCCCATCAAAATAAAAGCTGGAATCAATAAGGCAAATGCCATGCTTGCTAACTTCTGACCAAAGGACATTTTTTTTACAAAATTTAACTTATCTAACAGCCCTGCCTTTTCAAAAGAGACTTCTTTTTTTCTGATTTTTTCATAGAGTGCCTCTGCATCCCTTACTTGCTCTCTAGAAGGTGAATACCGGCAAGACATAATAGTATCCAACCGCCCATTTTTATAAATAGGAGTGACATTTGCTTCTACCCAGTAATAATCACCGTTTTTACATCTATTTTTGACAAGACCAACCCAGGGATCTCCTTTTTTAACCGTTTTCCATAAATCTGCAAAAGCTTCAGGCGGCATATCTGGATGGCGAACAATGTTATGGTTTTTACCCACTAACTCAGATTCTCTATAGCCACTAATATCAACAAAATCTTCATTCGCTTTAATAATGATTCCTTTTGCATTAGTCTCTGTTACCAAAATGGTTCCATCTTTCATCTGAACTTCATGATCAGTGACGGGCATATTAACTTTCATTATTTAACTCCTTACCTATCAGGAATACTTTGTTGTTTGTTTTAACTTTCATCTTCATCACCCAGGTCATCTAATTTTAATAATTTTTCAACATCCAGTATCATCACCATTCGGTCATTCACTGACGCTAAACCATTGATGAATTCTGTACTAACTTTGGTTCCAAAATTGGGAGCATCCTGTATGGTTTTTTTATCTACATCTATCACATCAGAAACCGAATCTACTACAACACCCATAACTCGAGCTTGTCCTTCTTTGGTTTGCATTTGTAAAACCACCACCACAGTCAAAGGCGAGTATTCTAAATGACCCAGTCCAAATCGTTCTCTTAAATCAATAATTGGAACAATCGCCCCTCTTAAGTTAACCACACCTTTTTCATAATCTGGAACATTCGGTATTCTTGATACCGGCTCCCAACTACGAATTTCTTGAACGCTCAGAATATCTACACCATATTCCTCATCACCTAAGGTAAAACTTAAAAACTGAACAAGATTTTCTATTTTCTTTTCTTCAGCTTCTTCATTCTCAATTTGCTTAGCTTCTTCTGCCATAATCTTGTTATTGATTTGATAATCGTACTAAACCCGGGATATCTAAAATCAGCGCAACTGAACCATCACCCAAAATTGTTGCCCCTGATACTCCCTCAATTTTTCTATAATTTGCTTCTAGTGATTTAATAACCACTTGCTGTTGCCCTAATAAATCATCAATAAATAATCCACAACGCATTCCTTGTCCATCAACAACTACAACAAGTCCTTCTGTTAATTTTGTGGCTTCTGTTTTTATATCAAAAATTTCATGCATTCTGACTATCGGCAGATATTCATCCCGTAACCGAAAGGTCTCCCCCTTACCTGCAACACGATTGATCATTTCTTCAGTGACATTAACGGATTCTAATATCGCACCCAATGGAATGATGAAACGCTCACCTCCTACAGCAATAGATTGTCCATCTAATATAGCCAATGTAAGTGGTAGATGAATGGCAATTGTTGAGCCTTTACCTAGCTCAGAACTAATTTCTATATTTCCACCTAGTGATTGGATGTTTCTTCTTACAACATCCATTCCTACGCCACGTCCTGAAACATCAGTTAGTTTTTCTGCGGTAGAAAAACCAGCCATAAAAATAAGTTCAAAAATCTGTTTATCCGTTAAAACGGCATCTTCTTCAATCAAACCTTTTTCTATCGCTTTAGCTTTTAGAACCTCTTTATTTAAGCCCTTTCCATCGTCTCTAACTTCAATAACGATATTCCCACCACGATGGTAAGCTTCTAATGTTATAGTCCCTGTTTCAGGTTTTCCTATTGCAACACGGTCTGCTGGCATTTCTATCCCGTGATCCAGGCTATTTCTGACTAAATGAACTAAAGGATCACTTAATAGTTCTACGACTGTTTTATCGACTTCTGTATTTTCGCCAATTAACACCAGCTCTATTTTCTTATCCAGTTTAGTGCTTAGATCATGAACTAATCGTGGAAATCGACTAAAAACAAAATTAATCGGCAACATCCTGATGTTCATCACACTTTCTTGTAATTCTCGGGTGTGTCGCTCTAGTTGCGATAACCCATTTGTAAGTTGATCTAATTTATTCAATTCAAAATTCTCGCCCACTAGGCTTAACATTGATTGAGTAATGACTAGTTCTCCTACCATATTAATTAAAGTATCAATTTTTCCAGTATCAACCCTGATAGAACTAGATGTCTTAGCGGCTGGTTTCGTAGATTCTTTAGCTTTTTTCTTGGCTTTTGGTTTTGTCGATATTGCGATTGTATTTTCTTTTTCTGACTCTGCTTGACTAGGTAATTCTACAGCCTCAATTTGTGGCTGAGAAACAACAGGAGCTTCTATTGACTGATCTGATATAGTTTGAATAGACAAATCACAATCATCCTCGACCCAATCAAAAATATCATCAATTTCTTGCTCTTGAATATTACCAACAAGTTCTAACTTCCAGGATAAGTGACATTCTTCTGGATCCAACTCATAAAAGTCAGGTACACCTTGTAAATCGACAGTAGTTTTTAAATTTCCCAAGCTCGATAGTTCACGAAACATTCTAACCGGATCATTACCAGTCTTAAGCAAATGAGAATGTGGGCTAAATGCAATCTGCCAACCTTGTTCGCTGATTACCTCAACAGGGCTTTCTTTTACTATTTCTTCAGTTACCTGAGGCTCAGAGGAACTTCCATTAAGCTCAACTTCTAGTGCTTTTTGATATTCTGATACTCTTGCTGTGTCAACATCCTCTCCATCTTGAATGGCTGTCAACATTTCTTTAAGACAATCCACAGAGCCTAAAAGAACATCAATTGCTACTTGAGTGACTTGTCTACGCCCATCTCGCATTTCATCAAGTAAGGTTTCCATAACATGGGTGAAGTCTGAAACTGAGGTAAACCCAAATGTTCCACTTCCGCCTTTTATTGAGTGTGCTGCTCTAAAGATAGTATTAATATCCTCTTCATCAACATCCCCCATATCAAGGTTTAATAACCCAGTTTCCATTATATCTAGGCCTTCGAAACTTTCTTCAAAAAAGACCTGATGAAACTGTTCCATATCAATAGACATAGACCTTCCTACTCATCAATGTTTTGTTTAGCGGCTAACCCAAGACTTTTTTAATTGTTTTTAACAATTGGTCAGGATTAAAAGGTTTGACTATCCAGCCTGTTGCACCAGCGGCTTTACCGGCCTGTTTTTTATCCATACCAGATTCAGTTGTTAGCATCAGCATTGGGATAAATTTAAAATCCGGTAGCGCTCGTAAGTCTTTTATTAATGTAATACCATCTTTATTTGGCATATTTACATCGGTCACCACGCAATCAAATTTTTGTGTTTTCGCCTTATTTAATGCATCAACACCATCAACTGCTTCAACTACCGTATATCCGGCACCTTTTAAAGTAAACGATACCATTTGTCTCATTGATGCTGAATCATCAACTGCAAGTATAGTTGCCACTGTTTTCTCCTAAAAAAATCTATTAAACCAACAAAACTATATTTCAAATATGAAACTTAATTTTAAGTGTAGTAGAAAAAGATTTTTTTATTGCTTACTCTATGGTGGAATTGTGAAATGTTTACTATGGTTTATAAGATAATAAAGAAAAGTTCTTTAAAAACCATAGTAAAAGCATTGAAATATAGTTAAACTTGAAAAAAAAAGAGAAATAATATATTTAAAGAATTGTGATAAATCTACTATTTTTTGAGGAAAAAGGAAGATGATACATCTTAGAACATCTCTGTTAATTGAAAAATATTTTAGCTATTTTTCAATTAAAACGATAGCCTGTACAGCAATTCCCTCTTTACGACCTTCAAAACCAAGTTTTTCCGTAGTCGTAGCTTTTACATTGATACAATCAATATCAACGGATAAGTCTTTGGCAATATTTGTACACATTGCGACAATATGGGGAGCCATTTTTGGAGCTTGAGCAATAATTGTTATATCCGCATTAACCAGGTCATATCCCTTTTCTTTCACAATATTGTATACGTAGCGTAATAAAACACGACTATCAGCCCCTTTAAACTCAGGGTCTGTATCAGGAAAATGTTTACCAATATCACCTAATGCTGCTGCACCTAATAATGCATCGCAGAGAGCATGTAGAACCACATCACCATCAGAATGTGCTTCTAAACCTTTTTCATAATCAATGGTTACGCCTCCAAGAATAACTTTCCCTTCATCTATAAATCGGTGGACATCATAGCCTTGACCAATTCTAATCATTTTTGCTGCTCCATATAAAATTGTGCGAGTTCTAAATCTTCTGGGCGAGTAATTTTTATATTATCGGACCGTCCCTCAA
Organism: Methylococcaceae bacterium; assembly: GCA_021647145.1. Classification (GTDB taxonomy): domain Bacteria; phylum Pseudomonadota; class Gammaproteobacteria; order Methylococcales; family Methylomonadaceae; genus QPIN01. Next base: position 40,716 of record JAKIVF010000012.1, read on the forward strand.
CGATTTTAGGGTTTAATCTTATTAATTCTAAAGCACTAGCTTCATCAGTAATATCTGGATTCCCCTCTGCGAATTCTAGTGCTTGTTTTAATAACCCATAACGAAACATTTGTGGTGTTAATGCTCTCCAAATCTTACTTCTATCAATGGTTTTAGTGATTTCCATATCGTTGACCTGTTTTAAAGTATCATGTGATGATAAAGCTAAAATACCACCTACTTCATCCTTATGTAAGGTCTCAATAAGGTGGTGAATATCCGAGCAGGTTAAACAAGGACGAGCAGCATCATGTACTAATACCCAATCTGTATCAGCTGCTTTATTCCTTAACGATTTTAACGCTGACAGTACAGAATCAGCCCTTTCTTTTCCACCTGCTGCTGTAATTATAAGGGGGTGACTAGAAACATCCAGCGTTGGCCAGTAAGGGTCTTCTTTTGAAATAGCAACAGCGACTGCTAAAAAAACATTAGCTTGTAATAACTGAGTCAGAGTCTGTTCTATTACTGTTTTACCAGCAAGAGGGAGGTATTGTTTTGGCCTGTCTGCTTGCATTCTTTTACCAACGCCAGCAGCGGGAACTACAGCCCAAATATTGTCGGACATTGCCATAAGAGTATTTTTAAGAGGTTTAGCTAAGACAAATCTTCTAAATATTTATTCAATAACTTGAAAAAAAGTTTCATTTTCTTTAATCATCCCTAATTCATAACGTGCTCGTTCCTCAATTGCATCACCGCCTTTCCTTAAATCTAACACTTCAGCATATAAAGCTTCATTACGCTCTTTTTTTTCTTTAACGTCTTCTGCCAATAATTCTAATCGCTGTTGATATTCTTTAACTTGATGAACATTACCGTCACCAAACCACAAACGATATTGTAGTTGAATAATAAGTAATACTAACACTGCAAATAAAATTTTGACAAAACTCACTATTTTTCTCGCCTTTATTCAATAAGCCAACTTTTTCTTTGCTTTATAAATTGTTGAAATAGCGAAATTTTTTCCGCTATTCCAAGCTAGATTCCCTTTCTAAAGCATTTTAAAAGCACTACGCCCAGCATAAGTAGCTGAATCCCCTAGCTCATCTTCAATTTTCATTAAACGGTTATATTTAGCGATACGATCAGACCGACTCAAAGAACCTGTTTTGATTTGACCTGTCCCTGTAGCAACGACTAAATCAGCAATGGTTGTGTCTTCTGTTTCACCTGAACGATGTGATACAACTGCACTGTAACCCGCTTCAGATGCTTTATTAATTGCTTCTAAAGTTTCAGTTAATGTACCAATTTGATTGACTTTAATTAGAATTGAGTTGGCGATACCTTTATCAATCCCTTCTTGTAAAATAGCTGGGTTTGTTACAAATAAATCATCACCTACCAATTGGATTTTTCCTGCTAATTTTTCGGTTTGAACTTTCCAACCGTCCCAGTCATTTTCATCCAACCCATCTTCAATCGAAATAATAGGGTATTTTTCTACCCAGTCTACGAAGAAATCCGTCATTTCATCAGACGTTAAACTTTTTCCTTCCGCATCTAATACATATTTGCCATCTTTATAGTATTCTGAAGCCGCTGCATCCATACCCAAGTAAATATCTTCACCTGCTTTATAGCCAGCTAATTCGATTGCTTCTAAAATGACCTCAATCGCTTCTTCATTTGAAGAAAGGTTAGGAGCAAACCCACCTTCATCTCCAACAGTAGTTGCTAACCCTTTACCTTTTAGTACTTTAGCCAGGTTATGAAATACTTCTGCACCATAACGGATCGCTTCACGAAATGTAGGCGCGCCAACAGGTAAAATCATAAACTCTTGTAAATCAACACTGTTATCAGCATGTGACCCGCCATTAATGATATTCATCATCGGCACTGGCAGTACGAATTGACCACTAGTGTTTAAATAGCGATATAAAGGAATACCACCCTCTTTTGCTGCAGCATGGGCAGCAGCCATAGAAACACCTAAAATAGCATTAGCACCTAAAGTTGCTTTGTTGTGAGTTCCATCCAAGTCAATCATTTTTTGATCTAGTGCTTTTTGGTCAGTTGCATCCATACCAATAACAGCATCACGAATCTTTGTATTTACGTTAGCGACAGCTTTTAAAACACCTTTGCCCAAATAACGTGATTTATCTCCATCACGTAATTCAATTGCTTCTCGCTCTCCAGTAGAAGCTCCAGAAGGTACCATTGCACTACCTACAACACCTGAAGCTAGAATAACTTCTACTTCTACGGTTGGGTTTCCACGTGAATCAAGCACTTCGCTTGCTTTTATATCTACTATTTCTGCCATTTTTTCCTCTATAAAGTTGTTTCTATCAAGCTATTTGCTTTAACAGCTTGGTCGATGGTTATTAAAGTTTCTAATAATTCTTTCATTCTATGTAATGGCCATGAGTTTGGTCCATCACTTAATGCTTCTTCCGGTTTTGGATGGGTTTCCATAAATAATCCTGAAATACCAACAGCAACTGCCGCTCTAGCTAATATGGGAACATGTTCTCGTTGTCCATCTGAACAAGTCCCTTTACCACCAGGTAATTGTACTGAATGGGTTGCATCAAATACTATTGGACAGTCCGTTTTTCGCATTTCAGCAAGAGACCGCATATCTGAAACCAAATTATTATAGCCGAATGATGCACCTCGTTCACAGACCATAATTTGATCATTACCTGTAGCTTTGGCTTTAGCTGCGACATGAACCATATCCCAAGGAGCTAAAAACTGGCCTTTTTTAATATTAACAGGAATTCCCTGCTTAGCGAC
>JAKIVF010000152.1 GCA_021647145.1 Methylococcaceae bacterium
CCTTTCTCAGCTTATGAATCCTATCTTTCCCTGAAGAAAGAACTATTTAATGTACTTTCTAATATTGGAATAACTTACAATGTTGAGTTTTCTTGAAAGGTTAAATTAATTTTACGTGGGTACTTAGTATCCCCTGCAATCACATTTCCAGCATGAAATGTTGGTATTTGATCTCGAATACTCAGATAACTATTAGTCATTATCAATGGTTGTAGAACATCATCAATATGTGGCGATTTTTTTAAAACGAAACCTTTCCCCAAATCACTCGCTTTCATATTTGATGTGGTCACTATCATAAATTTATCAGCTGGCAGCTGACCGCCTTCACCATATTCCTCAGTAATAACAAATGTTTTTTCATATAGTAGGACTTCACCTAACCACTTGACCATCGGCGCGGGCATATTAAACCACATGATGGGTGTGATATAAATAATTGTGTCAGCCCACATCAGTTTTCCAACTTCTCTGTCCACATTCCAGGTATCTTTTGTTACATCTGAGATTTTTATTTTATGACCTTTTTCAGAAAGGTTCTTTTCAGTCAGATGGGCAAGAAAACTGTTTAGCTACCCTTTTGCATCAAATATTGAATGCCCAGCAGTTACCAATAATATTTTCATCATTTTTCCTATTTATTCTAATTCCAATCGGCTAATACAATTTTTCCTATTGCATTACCTTGCTCAATCATTTCATGTACCTTTCGCAAGTTTTCTGCATTAATAGGCTGGATAAGCTTACCAACGGTAGTAACAAGCTCACCTTTATCTACCAAATCAGCAATTGTATTCAATAGTCGTTGTTGCTCTATCATATCTAGTGTTTGGTACATAGACCGAGTAAACATAAACTCCCAGACAAAGGTTGCACTTTTACTTTTTAATAGACCTAGATCGACTGTTGTAGCTTCAACAATTGAGCATATTTTACCTTGTGGTATGATTGCTTCTACCATTGCTGACCAGTGTTGATCTGTATTATTAAGGCAGAAAATAAAATCTACATGAGGAATGCCTAACTTAGCTAGTTCTTTGTCTAAAGCATTTCGATGATTAATAACGGTGTTAGCACCAAGTTTCAAGCACCAGTCTCGTGATTCATCTCTTGAGGCAGTTGCAATTACATTTAACTTTGCAATTTTACTTGCAAGTTGAATAGCAATTGAACCAACTCCTCCCGCCGCCCCAATGATTAAAATGGATTTTCCTGCATCATTGCCTTGCTGAGAAATGCCTAGTCTATCAAACAAGGCCTCCCATGCAGTGATGCTCGTCAGTGGTAAAGCGGCTGATTCAGCAAAAGATAAAGACTCTGGTTTATTACCTACAATACGCTCATCAACCAACTGAAACTCACTGTTAGAGCCTTGGCGAGTAATATCACCTGCATAGTAGACCTTATCACTTACCGAGTAGCGCTTAACTTTCGAACCTATAGCAACAACAGTACCTGATGCATCCCACCCTAAAATTTTAGGTTCTATTTCAAGCCGATCTTTTGGTGCACGTATTTTGGTATCAACGGGATTAACCGAAATAGCTTTTACCTCTACCAGTAGATCATGGCCACTGACTTCCGGTTTTTCTAAATTCAAATCTTGAAGACTATTTTCATCTTCGATAGGCAAGAATTTGTATAAACCAATTGCTTTCATTTTTTGCACTATAAATACCCCAACAAATTCAAATAATAAACCTAAGGTATCTTATTCCAAATTTAGTTAATATTCTTAAAAAATTTGGAGTACAAATATAAGTAGAAAAAAACTACAGTGCGGGCTTTAAAAGTAAGTTGGTATTAAGTACTGAAGAATGAAAAGACCTTGGCAGAAATAGCCATGGAGCCTTCAAGGCAGTTAAAGAGGATAAAGAAGAGCAATCAGTAGCCCATGAACAAAATTAGTCTGGATTCACCAAATGAAAAAAGACTTCGCCTACCGATCATTCTTGTCAGATGGATCATCATGTGTATCATGTCGGATAACGCTGTCGCTCATCCGGCTTACGAGTTATAAATAATTCTAAAAATCCTTGCCTGACATCAGGTATAGAATGAGGTGAAATTGATTGGGTACGTGTTCCAAAGCCGGCGATGTGGTTCAATGGATGATGAAGTTGATGGAAAAGAAATAAAGAAGAGAAAAAAATAGCATAAATATCGTAAGAAAATAATATGATTAATTTTGAATTAGAATGTGACGGTGATGGAGGAATCACTTTAATTGACCCTAGAAAATTAGAAAAATTAACTAAAGAAACAGCCGCTCTTTTGACTATTGTTATTGATGTTTTGGGTAAGACTGAGCTAACTATGGATTATCCTAATAAAGAATGGTCTGTAGTACGGAGCAGAGAGCTAAAAAAGTTACAAGAAATCTGTAGTAATGGGCTAATGTTTACGGGGCTTCTTAAAGATGGTGAATATAATGTAAGCGTTACCTTTGACTCAAACAGTCAAGTGGCAAGTACAAGTAGTGGGTTTATTGAGGTAACAGAAAATAAGATTATTGCTGTTGAAACAGGTGAGTTAATACAAAATTTAATATATCCAAAGCTATCTTTGGATATATTAATGGATTTGGATATTACATCTGGAAAATATTTAGTCAATAATAATATTGATGGTGATAATTTGAGGTTGAATTTAACATCAGTTCATAAAGATGAAGTAAAAACAATGAATAATGCTATTGATCTTTCCGATAGAGCTTGATATGTGGACGTAAGTTGGATGAGCGACGGCATTATTAGATCATTAAATGTATATAGTTTCACCTGACATGTTCTGTCTGACCTTTTAAGAAATTAGGGTACAACGCGGTGAAACCTGACGGTTAATGCTTACGAAATGGGCTTAAATACAGAACATTCGAGAAAAAACATGAATAATCTTGATGTAATTAACCAGCTAAAGAGAATAGCGACAAGACATCAATGGTAGCGGGGGCAGGATTTGAACCTACGACCTTCGGGTTATGAGCCCGACGAGCTACCAAACTGCTCCACCCCGCGATTGATTTCTGCTATTATAGAGCTTATTCAATAATTGGCAAGCTAAATATTCTTTTATCATTGATTTAATCCTATATAATATAAAATAACGCTACTCCGGCCATACCCCCTGCCAATACATCATCTAGCATAATCCCAACACCTCCCTCAATTTTTTGGTCAATCCATTTTATCGGCCACGGTTTCACAATATCAAAAAACCTAAACAAGAAAAAACCCACTAAAACTGCATACCATGAAAATGGAACCAAGCACATTGTAATTAGAAAACCTGCAATTTCATCCCAAACAATGCCTCCAAAATCATGTTCACCTAATAACTCAGCAGCTTGACCACATATCGAAAAACCAACATAAATAATCAAAATAGTTAGAATACTGTAAATCCAAGTTTCAGTTTGTATAAAAACTAGATAGATTGGAATAGCAGCAATAGTCCCCATTGTCCCTGGCATTTTTTTAGCTAACCCTGAACCAAAACCAAAAGCTAAAAATAAAATAGGGGTAGACATAATTCGTCTAACGGTTAATTTATTTTTTCCATACTCTGATCTAAGAAAAATGCTCAAAACCTTTTACCCCCAATTCTTTAGTTTTTCCTAAGCGTTGAACTCTAAAACCTGTCTCTTCTTCAACTACTCCTATCTGAGTACAGTCTATTTTTATTAAATGAATCTTATCAGGAGCAACCGTAAAACATAATTCATAATCATCTCCTGCCGTTAAAGGCATTTGCCAATCCCCTGTTTTTTCAATATAGCTTCTCACCATTTTGGATAAGGGTAATTTATCCCAATCTATTCTGGCACCAACATGACTTTGTTTTAGAATATGCTCTAAATCTGAGGCCAAACCATCAGATATATCGATACATGCATTTGAATGCGCCATAATTGCAAGACCTTCATTAACTCGCGGAAAAGGTCGATGAAATTGCTTTAAAGCGCTATTAGGCGAGGAACAGTTAAAACCTTTTTCTATTTTAAGCCCCAACCCAGCATCCCCTAGCCAGCCAGTCATAAAGATGTAATCACCTATTTTTGCCCCAGATCGGAGCATCGCTCGGCCTTTTGGAACCATTCCCATGGCCTGCACAGTTAATGTTAATTTACCAGAACTTGTATCCCCTCCAATTAAGTCAACAGAAAATTGATTTGCTAAACTCAAAAAACCTTCTGAAAACCCTTTTAACCAATTTTCGTTAACTTCCGGCAAAGTTAAAGCCAATGTCACAGATGTTGGTTTTGCGCCCATTGCAGCAAGGTCGCTTAAATTAACGGCTAACAATTTATGTCCTAATAACTTTGGATCTGTTCCTGCAAAGAAATGCACGCCTTCAACCATTGTATCCACGGTTACAGCTAGCTCGTACTCAGCAGGAATCAACATCAAAGCACAGTCATCACCAATTCCTTTTCTATTAACCGCACTCTTCTTTATTTTTTGGGTAAAATATTTGTCTATTAATCTAAACTCAGAAACAGGCACTATTTTTCAGTATCTATCTTAGCTTTAATTTCCAAAGCCCGTTTTACCTGAGCCACTTTATCTAGAATACCATTAATATATTTATGACTTCCTTCTGCACCAAAAAACTTTGCCAGATTAACACCTTCATTAATAATGACCTTATAAGGAGCATCCAAGCGATTGATTAATTCGTAAACGCTAACCCTTAAAATTGCACGCTCTACTGGGTCAATCTGTTCGATAGGCCTATCAACAAATTCATCTAAAGCTTCATCAATCATCTTTAGCTGTTTTGGAACCCCATGAAAAATTTCAGAAAAATATTTTTTCTGAGCTCCTTTAAGGTAATTTTCTTCCAAAAAGTGCATTTCAATTCTAGCTAAATTTTCATCCGACATTTGCCATTGATAAAGTGCTTGCACTGCACACCTTCTTGCATTCGTTTTTGCTGAGATCATCAAGCATCCAGATTAGCGAACAAACTTACCATTTCAATTGCAGACATCGCAGCCTCTGCTCCCTTATTTCCAGCTTTAGTTCCAGCACGTTCTATTGCTTGCTCTATGGAATCAACAGTCAACACGCCAAAGCTAACGGGAACTTGGTATTGTAAAGAAACAGAGGCAATTCCTTTAACACATTCACCTGCCACATATTCAAAATGCGGCGTTCCTCCACGAATAACAGCTCCTAAAGCAATGATTGCATCATATTTTTTAGTTGCAGCAATTTTTTGAACAACCATTGGTAGCTCAAATGCACCCGGCGCTTTTACCAGACAAATATCTTCTTTATTCGCACCATGACGAACTAAAGCATCAATAGCTCCGCCTTCAAGTTGGTCTACTATAAAACTATTAAAACGTGAAGCTACAATACAAAATTTACCGCTCTTAACCGATAAATTTCCTTCTATTGTTTTTATTATTGACATTTTTTTCTCTGTTTTTGTTTCTTAAATTAAAGTTATACAAATACTTCACATTCGAGATCACGCAAAATATAACTTTCATTAACATAGAGTACTGTGTATGTTATCTATTCAGTATGCTCTACAACTTCCAAATCATACCCCGAAAGCCCAAAATATTTTTTCTCAGCACCCATGACTTTTAGCTTTCTCACACCTAAGTCAGCCAATACTCTTGCACCCGTTCCTGTCGTTCGCCAATCAGATTTTTTATCTTGTTGCTCAGCCGAAACCACGCCATTATCTAACATATGATATTGGTGAATATGCTCAACTAATGATTTATTATCCTCATTCTGCCTTATAACAACTAAAACACCCCGCCCCTCTTCAGCTATTTTAGTCATTGCCTCTCTAATCGCGATTGAGCTACCCGACCTTTTTGATGAAAATAAATCATCCAATAAATTACGAGCATGAACCCGCACTAAAACAGGCTGCTCACTAGAGACATCCCCCATAACTAAGGCTAAATGCACGTTATCATCATTCATATCCTGATAGGCATAAAGCTTAAAATCGCCAAACTCTGTCGGATACAAACATTCACTAATTCGTTCTATAGTATTTTCATGTTGAATTCTATAATGAATTAAATCAGCAATTGTACCTATTTTCAGATTATGTTGTTTTGCAAAAATAACTAAATCATCTAGCCTTGCCATTGAGCCATCTTCATTAAGTATTTCAACAATCACTGCTGCTGGCTCTACTCCAGCCAATCTCGCCAAATCACAACCTGCTTCTGTGTGACCAGCACGATTAAGCACTCCTCCTGCTTGTGCCATTAATGGAAAGATATGCCCTGGCTGAACCAGATTATCAGGTGTCGCATCTTTTGCTACAGCTGCTTGTACGGTTAAAGCGCGGTCTGCTGCTGATATACCTGTTGTAACTCCCGTTGCCGCCTCAATAGATACTGTAAAATTTGTGGAATGGGCTGTTTTATTTTCATTAACCATCAAAGGCAATCTAAGTTGCTGGCATCGACCATGTGTTAATGTTAAACAAATTAATCCGCGCCCATATTTTGCCATAAAGTTAATGTCTTTGGCTCCCGTAAAAGAAGCGGCCATTACTAAATCACCTTCATTTTCACGATCCTCATCATCCATGATAATAACCATTTTTCCCTGACGTATATCTTCTATTATTTCCTCAGTTGTATTCATTTCAGAAAACCTGTATTTTTC
>JAKIVF010000013.1 GCA_021647145.1 Methylococcaceae bacterium
GCCCCTCTGTCTTCATTGCCGGTAACATATTTTGTAAAATACGAAGAAACATGTCTTGGTGGGCTTTAGAGTGCGGGTTTGCGAGCTGTTTCCTTGCAAGTTTATGTTTTAAAGGGAACACTCATGAAAATAATAGTGGTGTTTATGTGTTGGGGGGGCATTTGGGAGCTCAGAGGTTTATATTGATAATACTGTCAATGTAATAGCTCTTCTAAAAAGTCAGGTAGGAGGTGGGAATAGCAATAACCGAAGTCAGGTTTGTGACACTCGCAACATACCTACAGGCTTTAACTATAGACATGAAGGTAATACCACTTATGTCACCACTAATGGACAATGTCTTGTCTTACCTAAAAATAGCAATGCTTGTAAACCCAAAGCAGAAACGAATAATAGCGGCACCCCAATTGCAACAGGCATTCATTTATTTAGCGATGTTACTGTTAAAAACCTTAAAATAACCGGCTTTAATACGCCTGGGTTTGACTCTGTCGCAAAAGAATTATCTAACCAAACAATTTGTATTATCCATGCTCCCACCGGTTTTACCAGCCATACTGTTGTTTCTGGTATATGCCTAGATATAACGAACCAATTGGGTGATTTGTCTGCGTTACCTGCTGGAGTATTAACGCCTCCTGTTATCACTAGCTCTGAAACTACCTCGGTTTCAGTAAAAGTAGATGATTGTTTTCATACAGACACTTCATCAATTACTAATTTAGTAACTGATGAAGCCTGGTTAAACCAAAATGGACGCTTTGTAAAAGTTGAATAATTTTTTAAGTAGTTTCTGGTACTAACTCACCTGAGTTCGGTCTAAAGTAAAGTCAATAAAAATATTGTAAGTTCGGCTGCCGTCTTTTTTTGCAACTCAACGACTGCTTTTGCTAAAAATGTTGGGTTAACAATAGAGTTGTTAGCCCAACCACTCACTCTTTACTTCACTTTAAATCACACCCAACTCTCCCCTTAAAAATAAGTTAAACTATAATAGTTTATATTCACATATTTCTAATAATTTAATTACAACTAATACCCATGTTTGACCAAAAAACAATTGATGATATTGCAAACCGTTTATCCGATGTAATCCCTTCCGGCTTAACTAATATGAAGGATGATATGGAAAAAAACTTCCATGCTATTTTACAAGGTGCATTAGGAAAATTAGACTTGGTAACACGCGAAGAATTTGAAGTACAAAAAGCAGTGCTTGCTAAAACACGTTCTAAACTTGAAGCTCTGGAAAAAACCGTTGCAGAGATTGAACAACAAATAACAGAACAAGCAGAACAATAGAATATAATCTGATACTGAATGTCATTAGCCATAGTCTTTAGCCGTGGACGATCAGGAATAGATGCCCCCTTAGTTACCGTAGAAGTTCATGTTAGCAATGGCCTTCCATCACTAAGTATTGTTGGCTTACCAGAGGCTGCAGTTAAAGAAAGCAAAGACCGGGTTCGTGGGGCTATTTTAAATTCTCATTTTGAATTTCCTATTCAACGTATTACCATTAACCTTGCTCCGGCTGACTTACCCAAAGAAGGAGGCCGTTTTGATCTCGCTATCGCTTTAGGCATTTTGGCTGCTTCTGAGCAAATCCCAAAAAACCAGCTTGATCAATATGAATGCGTGGGTGAGTTATCACTTAGTGGTGAATTGCGACCTATTATAGGTTCGTTACCTATTGCCATCCATACCCGCGATGCAAAAAGAAAACTGATATTACCCAAAGAGAATAGTACTGAGGCTGCATTGGTTAAAAATGCTGAACTCCTTCCTGCCAATAGCTTACTAGAAGTTTGTGCACATCTTGGCGGACAAAAGTCATTGGATACACATATCCTTGTCGAACAAAAAAAAGAAAGCCATAAAGATCTTGATTTTTCTGATGTACAAGGCCAATTTCATGTAAAAAGAGCATTTGAAATTGCCGCTACCGGAGCACATAATTTACTAATGCTTGGCCCTCCCGGCACAGGAAAATCTATGCTGGCTTCCAGACTGCCCACCATTATGCCTGAATTAACTGAACAACAGGCGCAAGAAACAGCAGCTATTACCTCTATTAGTGATTTAAAATTAAACGTTGATAACTGGCTTAAACCACCGTTCAGAGCACCTCATCATACTGCTTCTGCTGCAGCATTAGTGGGAGGAGGCAGCAACCCAAAACCCGGTGAAATTTCACTGGCACACAATGGAACTCTTTTTCTTGATGAACTTCCTGAATTTGACCGTAAAGTATTAGAAGTTTTACGCGAACCTTTAGAAACAGGCCATATCACTATCTCACGTGCAGCTCGTCAAGCCGATTTCCCTGCTAAATTTCAACTAATTGCCGCCATGAACCCATGTCCTTGTGGTTATTTGGGTGATGCATCAGGACGGTGCCATTGCACAGTTGAACAAGTCGCAAAATACAGAGCCAAGGTTTCCGGCCCTTTACTTGATCGGATTGATATGCACCTTGAAGTACCACGCGTTAGCCATGAAGTGCTTCGAAAAGGCTCACCAGAAGGTGAAGAAACCAGCTCTCAAATTAGAACCCGAGTTATTACTGCCCGGAAAATTGCTCTGTCTCGTCAAAGCAAAGTAAATTCTGAATTGTCTGCTACCGAAGTAAAAATACACTGTGTTTTATCTGAACAAGGCCATAAAATTTTAGAACAGGCAATGGATCAATTCGGTCTCTCACATCGTGCATATCACCGGATTTTAAAATTATCCAGAACCATTGCCGACCTAGCTAACTCTGGACCAATAGAAATTGCTCATTTAAGTGAAGCAATAGGTTACAGAAAGTTAGACAGAACTATTTAAATGTCAAAGTTATAACCAACCTGACTGCGTTTTTATATTATTGAAAGCTATACTATATCCAATGCCTAGCTAGTAATCTAGTATTTGACCTTTAACTCTCCCTTATGCTACTGTAATTCAAAACCTCAACTAAATATTGAATTTAGAAAAGCATGCCAATATGTCATCCAATCTCAATGTTAAGACTTGATGCTAAAAGCCTTCAAGGTATTAAAAGAATTAAACAACTTGAATCTATTATAGGCTCGATTTCTACTGTATTAACTGGAGGAAAGATTATGTAGATGTTATTTAAACAGTCTAAAGGAGAAATAGCTTACAATCTATCATCACAAGATTGGCAGGATTTCTTTTCAATAATATCTGGGATATCAAATGAAGGTAAAAATAGAATAATCCAGGAGGCCGAATTTCAACAATTGGCTCATCAAGATTATAAACAGTCTCAATTCTGGAGAGCTGTTGCAGAGGGATGTATGGTAAGAATAAAATGATTCGATTTTTCGTGTTTGTTTTCATGCTTTCATCTCAACATTGTTATGCAGAATCATCAGAATTTGAACAGAAGATTTTGAAACAAGCAACTAACGAAATGGAAGTTGTGACAAAAACGTTTAGAGGAACTTTGGATAAATGTAATAGAATAGCTCATAACAAAAGATTTGATTTATCAAAATTTAAGGATATTTTATTTGATGATTTACGATTTTCTTTACTTTACTTTACTTAAGCAGGAAAGCTGAAGATAACTGTTCACTAAAAGAATGGAAAAATTATGCGTTTGCATTAATTAAATTAAAAAGAGTTTATGAACAGTATGAAAAAACTCCTCCCGACCAAGTATCTAATTTAGTTACTATACATTTTAATGCACGACAAGATATGGAGCTTGAATCAAAATATAAAAATATCCCTTCAAAATATAGAACTATTTTAGATAATATAGAAGAACTGAAAACACCTTTTAGAGTTACAAAATTGGTTGAACAAATAGAAAAAATGTATTATCCAAAACACAAATAGGCTTTATATTTTTAATCATAAACCTCATACTACAGGCTAAAATGTCCTAGAACAGATCAATACTTGATCTGACCATTTCCCAAAATAAACAAGCTAAAAAAATGTTGAAATCTCAATTTATAATTAATCAACATTTTTCGGCATCACACTCCTGCAATTACACTAGCACTAGTATGTAGCACTCACAATCTAAGCTAGGTAAAATATCCCTTGCTGATATTGCAACTGATACAAAAGACAAAACAATCAGTTTAAATGGCAAAGTTAAACCCCCAACAGCAAGAAGCTGTTAAAACAATTGATCGCCCCCTATTGGTTTTAGCTGGTGCAGGCAGTGGTAAAACCCGGGTTATCACTGAAAAAATTGCTTATCTGGTTCAACAAGGCACACCCGCACGCCATATTGCTGCTCTCACTTTTACTAATAAAGCTGCCAGAGAAATGAAATCAAGAGTCAGTAAATTACTTGATAACAAACAAAGTAAAGGTCTACGAGTCTCTACTTTTCACTCTCTGGGACTAGATATACTAAGAAAAGAAGCTAAAACTCTGGGTTATAAATCAGGCCTTACCTTATTTGATGATCAGGATAAACTTACCTTATTACGTAATTTAATTGCCCATGGCTCAACCGATTGCGATGTTGATGATGTTGAAAGCTATAATAGGCAAATAGGCACGTGGAAAAATGCGTTTATTACACCAGAACATGCTATTAATCAGGCGACAGCAGAAGACCAAGCCATTGCCCTTCTTTATTCTGATTTTAACCGTAATTTAAAAGCTTATAATGCAGCTGATTTTGATGATTTAATTTTATTACCGGTTTTATTGTTTAAAGAATACCCCAGTATTTTAGAAAAGTGGCAAAATAAAATCCGCTATTTATTGGTGGATGAGTATCAAGACACTAATATTACCCAATACCAATTGGTTCGGTTATTAGCCGGAAATTTAGGGCGATTTACTGTGGTTGGTGATGATGACCAGTCAATCTATGCTTGGCGTGGTGCCCAGCCTGAGAACTTATCTCAACTGGAAAAAGATTATTCTCGGCTCAGTGTTATTAAGCTAGAGCAAAACTACCGTTCTGCAGGGCGAATACTAAAAGTTGCTAATCATCTTATTGCAAATAATCCCCACGCTTTTGAAAAAAAACTTTGGAGTAATCTTGGCTTTGGTGATCCATTAAAAGTCATTAGCCATAAAAATGATCAAGCAGAAGCAACTCAAATAGTTTCAGAAATTGTCCACCATAAATTTAAGCATGGTGGAGATTTTTCCGACTACTCTATTTTATATCGAGGTAATCACCAGTCTCGTTTGTTTGAGCGAGTATTAAGGGAGAACAATGTCCCTTATTTTATTAGTGGAAACACCTCTTTTTTTGCATATTCAGAAATCAAGGACATCCTCGCGTACCTCCGTTTATTTGTTAATCAAGATGATGATGCGGCCTTTTTACGCATTATTAACACGCCTAGACGTGAAATTGGCCCAACGACCTTAGAAAAATTGGGCGCATATGCTAATAAGCGTCAGATTAGTTTATTTTCAGCCTGTTTTGAATTAGGTTTAACGCAGTCTTTAGCTGAAAAATCAGTTCTTAGATTGAAAAAGTTTACCGAATGGATTGTTGATACTGCTGATAAAATAGAACGTGGTGATACCTTTGCGGTGATAGATCAGTTTATCAATCAAATCAATTATGAATCCTGGTTACGTGAAAATAGTAAAACTGACTCCGCAGCTGAAAGAAAAATCAAAAATGTTTATGATTTAATTGAGTGGTTAAAAAACATCGCAGATAAAGAACCAGAGGATGAAAAGACCTTAGCTGAAATTATTTCTAAAATATTGCTAATGGATATTATGGAAAGAAACCAGGATGATGAAGCAGGAGACCAAGTCAGCTTAATGACGCTACATGCATCAAAAGGCTTGGAGTTCCCTCATGTTTTTCTGATTGGCATGGAAGAAAATATTTTACCTCATCAAAACAGCATAGAAAATGATAATATTGAGGAAGAAAGACGCCTCGCTTATGTAGGAATTACTCGGTCACAACAAAGTTGTACCTTTAGTTATTGTACCCATAGAAAAAAATATGGGGACGTAACAGAATGCGAGCCTAGCCGGTTTTTAAATGAATTACCAGAAGAAGATCTGGAATGGTCGAATAAAAAACAACTTGATCCAGAAGAAATAAAAAAACGTGGTAAGGCTAACCTGGCTGGTTTAAGAAGTATGCTATCTTAGGTTCTCATTCTATTATCAGACAATGAATAAAGAAAAACGCCTAGCCATTTTTGATTGTTTAGCAGAAGCCATTCCAGAACCGGCTACTGAACTCAACTACTCTACGCCATTTGAACTCCTGATTGCGGTAGTCCTTTCTGCTCAAGCAACTGACAAAGGAGTCAACAAAGCAACACTCAAACTTTTTCCGGTTGCAAATACACCCCAAGCTATTTTAGACCTAGGCTTAGATGGATTAAAAGATTTTATTAAAACTATTGGTTTATTTAACACCAAAGGGGCAAATATTATAAAACTTTGCCAAAGGTTATTAGATCAGCATGATGGTGAAGTTCCTCAAACAAGGGATGAACTTGAAGCTCTCGCTGGTGTGGGTAGAAAAACAGCTAATGTCATTTTAAATACCGCTTTTGGACATCCAACAATTGCAGTTGATACTCATATTTTTAGAGTGTCAAACAGAACAGGGTTAGCGAAAGGAAAAAATGTACTGATTGTTGAAAATAACCTAGAAAAATGGGTACCGAAAAAACATAAAATTGATGCACATCATTTATTAATTTTGCATGGTCGTTATACTTGTATTGCTCGAAAACCGAGATGTCAAAGTTGTGTGATAGAAAATTTATGTGAATTTAAAGATAAAACCGAGAGCTAAACCCTAGTTTTTCTATAGATGGAACTCGGTTTATTCTGTATAGTCTTAGATTGAATCACCCCAAATTTTAAATTGTTTTTAATTCAATATGCTAATGGACTCGATATAAAACATCTGTTTTAAAAATAAATCATACTTTTAAGAGAGGAATTATGAAAAATAAAATAATAAAAACACCTTTGGCAGCAGCGATGAGTACTGTTGTAGTTTCTGCTTTTTCAACTAATGTTGCCGTTGCGGATACTAACCCGTTTGCTGTATCTGAATTACCTGAAGGTTATATGCAACTCGCAGAAGGTTATACAGTTGTTCCTTGGGAAGGAGAAACCGGAAAAGCTAACGAAGCATCTTGTGGCGAAGGTAAGTGTGGTAATGCCGTAGATAAAAAAAGGATGAAAGACTCTGGTGGCTCTTGTGGGGCGAAACATAAGAAATCAGAAAAAGCTACAGAAGCAAAATGTGGTGAAGGTAAATGTGGCGACATGATGGATGGCAAGAAAATGAAAAAAGGCCTGGAAAAATCATGTGGCTCGATGATGAAAGGCAATGAAGGTTCTTGTGGTGTTATAGATAAGCCTGCAGAAAGCAAAAACAGCGAAATGTCTTGTGGCTCTAAAATGGATAAACAAAAGGGAATGAAAGACGGTGAAATGTCTTGTGGCGCTATGATGGAAAAAATGAAGGAAAAGAAAGGCGGTGAGATGTCTTGTGGTGCTATGATGGAAAAAATGAAGAAAATGAAAGGAAAGATGGGTGATATGGATAAGAAAGACGGTGAAATGTCTTGTGGCTCTAATATGTAATTTTAGTTTACATTGCCGGGTTATTCATATCCAACAACTCGGCTTTTAATCATAATCTGAGGTTTTTTCAATGAGTAATTTAACAAACTTAGTCCACCAAACAGGTCTTGGTTTACGTCGCTCTTTTTTGACTGAAATTGTTGATACACCTCCAGAAAATGTCAATTTCTATGAAGTTGCTCCTGAAAACTGGATTACCATTGGTGGAAAGTTAGGTAAACAATTTAGAGCCCTGACTGAACGTTTTGACTTTGTTTGCCATGGCCTCTCATTATCTATTGGCAGTACAGATCCTCTTGATGAAAAGTTTGTTCATGATGTTAAAGATTTTATGCATCAACATAAAATTAAATTTTATAGTGAGCACCTGAGTTACTGTAGCCATCAAGGCCATTTATATGACTTGATGCCAATTCCATTTACATCAGAAGCAGTTACCCATGTAGCAAAAAGAATCCAACGAGTTCAGGATATTTTAGAACAAAAAATAGCCATTGAAAATGTTTCCTATTATGCTGCACCAGGCCAAGAAATGGATGAAATCAACTTTTTTAATGCCGTCATTGAAGAGGCTGATTGTGAAGTTTTAATCGATGTAAATAATATCTATGTTAACAGTATTAACCACGGCTATGATGCAGAAAATTTTTTACACTCCATTCCTTCGGATCGGATCGCTTATGCTCATATTGCAGGACACTATGTAGAGGCTGATGATTTTTTGATTGATACCCACGGTGCAGACGTGATTGATCCCGTGTGGAAATTATTGGCTAAGGCCTATGAATTATATGGTGTATTCCCGACTTTGCTTGAACGTGATTTTAATATTCCATCACTAGATATCTTATTAAAAGAAGTGGATACTATTCGGGCTATTCAAAATGCCTGGGACACACAGCATGATCAAAAAATAGCATAATAATGAAGGTTGATTTTAAAGCCAAACAAAATGAATTTTCTGCTTATATAAGAGACCCTTTTAATAACCCGCGTCCAGCAGATGTTAAACAAGAACGAATAGAAACTTATCGTGAATTATTCTTTAATAATGTTGATAGTTTTTTAAGTAATAATTTTCCTGTATTAAAAACTATTCTGAATGATCAACAGTGGTTTGAATTATCTCAGGATTTTTTTTCAAACCATGCTAGTTCTTCACCTTATTTTTCAGAAATTCCTGAAGAGTTCATTGACTTTCTACAAAATGAGCGAAAAAATGAAGATGACCTCCCTTTTCTTTTAGAACTTGTCCATTACGAATGGGTAGAAATGGCACTTTCTATTGCAAAAGAAAATATTCAAACCAACACAAATGACTTTATAAAGGACTTATTACAACAAGCAATTGCTTTGTCTCCATTAGCTTGGCCGTTAGCCTATCAATTTCCTGTTCAAGAAATTTCACCTTTCTTTTTACCTAAAAAAGTACCAGAAGAACCCACCTATTTATTGGTTTATCGTGATACAGATGATGAAGTTCAGTTTATGAAAACACCTCCCATTACCTTTAGGCTATTACAAATAATACAAGAAAATGAAGGTATATCTTGTAGAAACTGTTTAAAGAAAATAGTAGAGGAATCTGCTCATCCAGAGCCGGACGCACTATTTTCTTCTGGTCTATTGGCTATTAAAGATCTGGCTGAAAAAAATATTATTATTCCCTCTGTTTAATCTCAAGTTATAACGTAGAAAGAAAAAATAATAAATATTCTTGTGGTATGAGGTTGGGTCGCCGTCTCTTTGGCAACCCAACGCAAGACATGCTAAAAGTGCTAGGTTAACGATAGAGCCGCTAGTCTAACTTAACTCTATAAGTTGATATACTGTTTCTTGATTATAATTGGGCAAGTAGTTTTCTTTACTTCATTTTTAATCACCCTACTATTTTTATTATTCTCTCACCTAGCCATCATTCCTTTTAAAGGAATGCACCCAAACCAAGTCATCTTCATTCCAAGTCATTCCTGCATGCATTTTTAATATCAAACCCTTATACATCTCAAGGCTTGGGTAACCTTCTGCATTGGCATCTGCATCTGTCATATCACCTAGTCTCTGCCGTTCCAACGAAGTGGTAATAAAAGACACGCCATCTAATTCAAAGGTTTCATCTGGGTATGCATAAACTCCATCTCTGCGTTGTTGGGTCTTTTGTCCGCTTAAAGCAGCTTCAACCAATTTAGGGTGACGAACAAGCCGGTCAATTTCACAGTTTTTTTCTGGATAATCAGTCATTAAAATCTCCATCGTAAATTTGTTTATTTTACGCGATAATAGAGATCTATTTAAAATTCATTTTGGTTAAAATTACTTATGCGATATTTACATACGATGATTCGAGTTAATAATCTAGAAAAATCACTAGAATTCTATTGTGATAAGCTTGGTTTAATAGAAGTTAAACGATTTGAGAGTGAAGAAGGTCGATTCACACTCATCTATTTAGCAGCTCCCCTCGATAAAAATAATGCCGAAAAAATCGAAGCACCAACGCTTGAATTAACCTTTAATTGGGATACTGAAGAATATGATGGCGGTCGTAATTTTGGCCACTTAGCTTATGAAGTTGATAATATTTATGAGTATTGTCAAAAACTTATCGATACTGGTGTTATCATTAGCCGTCCACCACGAGATGGCCATATGGCTTTTATTCGTTCACCAGATAATATTTCAATAGAGCTTTTACAAAAGGACTCACCATTAGAAAAAATTGAACCTTGGCTCTCTATGGAAAATACAGGGGTTTGGTAAAAAAACACTTATGAACCCAGCTATTTAATAAATTTAATCAATCTATTTATGCAAGATCAAAAAGAAAACTCAGATATAGACCGTCACCCCTTAATTACTATTGGTATACTCACCCTTGGCACACAAATAGGTTCTGCACTTATCCAAAAAATGGCAAAACACCCTGCCGCCCTTTTTACTATGGGTGTAACAGCCGGGGTTTATAGCTACAAAAACCGCAAAGCAATTTTAAATGAAGCGCAGCACTTGGGCAATCAAGGGAGGGAAATATTCTCAAAAAATTCTGATGCTGAATAATTATTAAGATCTATACTTAGATCTAATCCAAAAAATTGAGAGTTCAAAAGGGTTAGGTCAAGTATATTATGAATTTAGATAATAAAAAACGTCTTCAGATTTTTCTTTTTTTTTTATTAATGCATCATTCTTACGATGCTCTCTATGCATCGGTCGATGCCCCCCTTTTTCAGAATAAATTTTTTTCTTTATCAACTGGAGAATCATTACTTTGCACAACTAATGACACTGGATTTCTTTCTATTCCAGAATTGGTTAAATCTATTGATTTCTACGAAAAAAACAACCCAGTCGAATTACAAAAACTTGCTGTTTCTGTGTTAACTAATCATAGTAATAAAGAGCATTTAAAAGATTTACAAGGCTACAAAAAAAGATGCAAAGAAACAACTCTTGTCAATTTTTGTATTTTAGAAAAATATTGGGGTGACTATGAAGCTGCTTTAAGAGCACTCGCTCTTTTTTATGATACAAAAACCATCATTAAACATGGCGAAGACTATTATGCTAGACGCTTTACCGTTGATCACTTACGTGTTTTTGAAAAAGCAATTCGAAAAACCCCTCCTTTTTTAAGAAAAAAAATTAGCCAAGCAAAACCTATTCGAAATCTGGACAAAACTATTAAAAATCTGGATATCAATATACAAACATCAATTAAAGAAGCTTTTCCTGAAGATTTTTTAACCAGTACCTGGTCTGATGATACTCACCCTCTTATGTTTGTTCCCGGTGTGGGGTTCAAAAGCCAGGTCGTTGCACAAGTTTACAATGGACAAAATATGATTATTTTTACCGTCAAAGCCTTTGATAAAGCAAAAGATGGACGACTTTATAGAGATATAGACCTAAAATACTTAGTTGATTTCAGAATTCCTATTATTGTTCATGAACTAGCTCACACTATTGATAACTTTCACTTCTGGAACGGAAATGAAGAGTTGTATTTTTTTTATCGTTACCGCAAAATATCCAATGATAACAAAACAATGCAGATTATCCTTGATGCAAAACTAGCATTATGGCCATCAAAATGGTTTGAGGCATTTGAATATCTTTGGGAAGTAAATGATGGCCGTTACAATGGTCAAGCACAAGAAAAACTTGCTGAGCTTGTCTCTCAATATATTCTGATACCTAAACGTTTAAAGCAAAGCTCGCCAAAAACGTATGATTGGCTACGAGACGAAGTTTTTAAAAAGATAGAATATAAAGGATATGATTCTTGCACTATCCCCATAGTCAAACCATTAAACTGGTGGGAACATGCAATTGCTAAAGTATTGGGCCAATAATTTAAGAGAACCTCCATTAAAATGATTCATTTATAAATTTTTATATCTTACCGTCTTTGTTTTTATCACTTAATTTAATAAGAGTTTAATTCCATGTTTAAACGTATTAAAAAAACATTTTTTTTTAGTTTAACTTGGAAAGCACTTTTTTCTGTCACACTTTCAACACTATTAGCTTCTAGTAGTATTTTCATTTTAGGAAAACACACTTATGACAAATACTATGAGCAAAAAATTATTATTCGACATAAACAATACAAACAAGCTTTTTCCAGTGTTCTTTCACAATTAAATAAAAAAGAAACGGAGTTAGGCTGGCTTGTTCCTTCAATGATCAAGTCTACTGTTCCTCAAAAAAAAATAATCGCTGACATTAAACATCTTATTCATAAAAATTGGTTCAAAATTGAACTTGAATCAGATATAAGATCCATTTATCTTTTTGATACAAAAAGTCAACTTAAAGGAGAATGGGGTGAGCCAAGTAGTGGGAAAGAATTTCTTCCAATATGGTTAAATAATGTTATAAACAACGAACAGCCCTATAGCAAAATAATTTGTAGCAAAAATTGCTTTCAGTACCATGCATTGCCATTCTTACATAATGGAAATTTTGCGGGTATTTTTATTTTTGTTTCCAACATTTCTGACATAGTAATACAAATGAAGGAAATCACAGGGGCAGATATTGGGATTCTTATTCAAACCAATAAACCCCAACAACCTGTTTTACCTTTATGGTCTTCAAGAATTGCTTCCTTAACTGATTATTCCAAAAACCATCCATTATTATTAAAATTTCAAAATGAATTCCCTGATTCCATTTCAAGTAAAAATGATCCATTTACTTTTAATGATGATAAGTATGATATTTTTACCATTCCATTTGGTGAAGAGCCATACCAGGCTAGACTAATAATTATAGACAATATTTCTCATGAGCTACTTGAAAAACAAGCTGCTGTAGATTTATATATCTTCAGTAGTTTATCCAGCATTATATTATCCGGCATTCTTCTATTTTTGTTTTTTGTTAGACCCACGGCAAAATTAAAAAAGATTATTAACTTATTGCCTTTAATTGCCGAGAAAAAATACAGTGAAGTTAAAAAGTCTCTACCAAACATAAAATCGCCTCGGTTCTTAACCGATGAAATAGATATATTAGACTCCGCAGCACACAATTTACTCAATACATTAAGTAAACTAGATTATAAAATTGACCAGAGAAACATTCATTTATTAACCCGAAGCAAGGAATTACAAAATGAACGAAACTTTGTCTCAAATATATTAGATACCGCTCAAGTTATTATTCTCCGTTTAGACCAATTGGGTCACATGCTATCAATCAATAAATTTGGTGAAAAGCTGATTGGATTTGATTCTAATTATTTAACAGAAAAACGTTTGTTTACTGATTTACTTTATGACAAAGGTTGTTATGACACCTTTCAAGATGTTCTCCCCAGTTTACTTAATGGTAAAAACAAAACACACCAAAATGATTGTAGCTTATTGTCCCTTCAAGGAAAAAAACTTTATATTTCCTGGTTTTTTACAGTTATCCATAATTCTGATACACATCCAGAAATTTTAGTAGTTGGGTTAGATTTAACCAAAAGACGAGCAGCTGAAAATGAACTAGCCTGGCTCGCTGATCATGATCCTTTAACTGGCTTGTTTAATCGCCGACGTTTTGAGAGCGAGTTTCACCGAATTTTACGGGAAGCAGACCGGTTTAACCGAACAGGTGCTTTGATTTTTTTTGATATAGACCAGTTTAAATATGTAAATGATAGTAGTGGCCATCAAGCGGGAGACTTATTATTGAAAAAAGTTTCTGAAAAATTAGCAACTGCAGTACGTAATACTGATGTTATTGCTCGGTTTGGCGGTGATGAATTTGTGGTGTTAGCTCCGGAAATAACACCAAAAGGTGCTGAAGAATTAATTAATAAGATATTTAGCCTGATTATGGGAGTTGAAATAACTTTAGAAGAAACCTTACACAAAGTTTCCATTAGTGCTGGGTTATTAACATTTCCTGTACAAGGCTATACAGAACAAGACTTAATGGCTAGTGCTGATATTGCTATGTACAAAGCGAAAGAGACTGGTAGGGGGCGATGGTGTCTTGCTGCACTTGATGGATTAAATAGAGAAGAGGCTAGACAACGCGTTAATTGGAAGGCAAAAATTGAAAAAGCATTAACTGAGGATCGTTTCACACTTTATTTTCAGCCCATTATGCGCATTAAAGATAAAAGTATTTCTCATTATGAATGTCTATTAAGAATGATTGATGAAAGGGGAGGAATTGTCCCCCCAGGTGCTTATATTCATATTGCAGAGCAAACTGGACTTATCAGTGCGATTGATAAAAAAGTGCTAGAAATGGCCGTTAAAAAACAAAAACAGCATGTAGAACAAGGAATAAATATTGTTTTGTCAATCAATTTATCAGGAAACTCGATTTCTAACCCTGAAATTTTTGAACTTTGTACTAGACTCTTTAACGACAACAAGATCAAAGCAGAACAATTTATAATTGAAGTGACTGAAACACAAGTAGTTTCTAACTTAGAATCTGCAAATCACTTTATTACTCAATTGACTGCGATAGGAGGACAATTTGCTCTGGATGACTTTGGAGTAGGATTTTCCTCAATGAATTATTTAAAACAATTACCCGTACAATATTTGAAAATTGATGGCGAGTTCATCAGAAATATACCCAATTCTCGTGAAGATAGGTTGTTTGTCAAGGCCATCAATGAGATTGGACGAGGTATGAACATTATAACCATTGCTGAATTTGTAGAAAACGACGAAATTCTTGATGTATTGTCAACCATAGGGGTTGATTATGCACAAGGTATTGGGATAGGTAAACCAATGCCATACCTAGAGTTTCATCAACACAAAAATTTAGGAGGTGATGGCTTAGAAACATAAAAATTTAGGGTGAACCATGAAAAAAAATTATAATATTTCCGTATTAAAAGATTATTCAAGACTGGATGAAGTTTATAAATTAACCCATGATACCTTCGTAATATCAGGCGAAATATCACCTCAGGCAAGTGGAAAAATCACTACCTCTCCCCACTTAGACACCCACCCTGACACCTCTATTTTAATCGCAGAACAAGAAGGGAAAATTATAGGGACTATCACAGTAACTATTGATAGCGGTGAAGGCTTAAACATGGAAAAGTGGTTTAAAAAGGAATTGCTAGAATACCGTAAAACAAATTCATCTAAACTTGGCTCTACCTGGCGCTTAGCAACAGACCCTTCTTATAGAGGAAAGACGAGATTAATTATTGATTTAATTTCAATGGCATTCAAATTATCTATTGAAGCGGGGTGTGAACAGTCTCTTTGTGCATTGATGAACAGACATAAAAAAACTTATCAACGTCTGGTCGATGCAAAAATATTGGTTACTAAAATGGTAGCCCCTTTGGATAAAGGAGTTATGAAAGAATTAAACTTATTGAGTGTTCATTTAGATACAGGCTGGGGTAAGTTTAAACACTTACAAGCAAGTTAAGAGTTCGTCCAATGAATTTGTGGATGAGAAAATTAAGATTAAGGCTTTGAAACAGGTACTTAAAGCCTTAATCTTATTAAAAACTATAAGAAATAAGCAATGTATATAAATCCCAATATTTAGTTGTCGATTTATCATTTTCTAAGCCAGATAACCAAGCTGTCCCATTAACTCTATGGTATTCAGCACTTATCAAAAAATCAGTAAATAACTTTACTCGTAAACCCACCGTCCAGTCTTTAGCATAACGGGAATAATTGGGCGCACCTGTCATAGACCTTAAGGCATATTCATCACCCTTTTTATCATTTTTATCAGCACTAAGTTCGTCGTATCTAACCAACCCCTCTAGATAATTTGTAAATTTATAAATGCCTTGAATATAAAAACTCTCTCCCGCAACCCCCATATTGGGAAAAAGGCCAAAACCAGCAAGTTCAGTTTTTCTATAAGCATATTCTGCAGTTAAAGACCAATTTTCTGCATTATATTGTGCTGAAAATACAAGAGGTTTGAACCTGATTGAGCCACGAGAAAATTTAGAGCTATTACCCGGATGATAGTCTGCATTTAAATCAGCATAAGAAATACCTAATCGAACTAAGCCACTTTGCCATTCGTAGTTTAATCTAGTGACCCATGAAGTATGTCCAACCATATTGCCAAGGTCATTTCCAAC
Source organism: Methylococcaceae bacterium (assembly GCA_021647145.1). Taxonomy (GTDB): domain Bacteria; phylum Pseudomonadota; class Gammaproteobacteria; order Methylococcales; family Methylomonadaceae; genus QPIN01. The sequence continues at coordinate 16,163 of JAKIVF010000013.1, forward strand.
AATTCCATTTTTAAAACTTGGATCATCAGTTCGTGGGTTAACAACACCTATTGTAAAATCGAAATCGCCATATTCTGATCGTTGTTCCCCATAAAAATAACCTCCATCAGCTGAATAACTTATATTTCTATTTCGATCAAAATAAATTGATTGCGGAAGTAAAACGCTTGGTCGAGTTGATGCAACATCACGTGTTTCATTATAAAACCCTAATGGTGTTGGTATCCTTCCCGCTTTAACCCCCAAGGTTGTTGATTCAGAAGAAAAGAAATTGTAATTAACAACCCCGTAATCTATTCGTAAATCTTGGTTGTCTGTCTGACCTGCATTCCTCCAAACGACTTGCATTGCTAACTGTAATTCCGGTAATACTCGCCATGAGGTATTGAGACCCAGCTCACGAAAATCAACCGAAATATTGTCATCACTATGTCCAAATAAATTATTATCGGAAGTATGTAGAAAACCTTGTGATAAAAAACCATGAACCTGTATAGAGTCTGGTAATTTAAAAAAAGAGGATTTTTCTTCTGCATTTAAGTTTGATACCAGTAAGAAAAAACAGAAAAAAATACCTGTATAAAAAAGAAATAATGACCTTTCAACTTGAAAAATGAAACGGGACATTACTCGCTGCTCCCTGATAGTACCTGTAAAACTTTGATTCCATCCGTAACATCACTTAACCTTAAATAACCTATAGCCCCTACTGTTGAACTTAGTTTTTCTATCATTTCCTCCTTAGTCTCTAATTGAATGGGAGCCTGCCCAGAACCACTATAAACTAGTCTATCCCAGACTCTACGCATTTGATGAGGAAAAACATTCAATATTATTTTACAAAAGGATTCATGCATCGGATTGTCATCTTTTAATACAAAGACTGTGACTGCCGTATCGTCATCCCATTTATGCAAACGCATTTTAAAAATAGCACCAAGCCCATTGATAGAAATTGTATCTTGAGAAACCTGTTGGTTAACAAAAGGCACTAGCAAAGATTGAGGTTCAATTATATTTTCATTTGCAAAACAAACATTCTGCAAAATCATAAAATATAATAGAAATAAATTTTTAATTCTTGAAGACATAAGGGTAAAGAACTAAATTCATTATTATTCCTAAGCTTATATAAATATTCTTATAGTTTGAGTGAGGTAGTTTAAACTGAATATCACGGATATTACACATAGTTCAGTTTAAATTGCATTTATTAGACCTGGTTCTCATTATCGTAGTGAAATCAATTCAATGTAGATGGTTATGGATAATTTATTTTTATAGATCTCTCTATAAAAACAGCCAAGACTTTCAAACTAGCAACCATTTATGGACTTAATTAATTTAATATATTAATATTAACTAATATACATTAGAATACAATACTCGCCTTTCTCACTGAGATTGGCTTTGCAGAGTGCTAATTTTTTATAACTTTTCTTTAGATCATGCTCAAGATCATTACGAACCCTGTCCGTTCTTCGTAGACGGAGCGTAGAAACCGAAGTTTACTGAAGTAAATGAGGGGTTCTAGCACCGCACAAATATAATTGGCGATGGTGCAGTAGATCTTAAACAGGTTCTTAAATCATTGAACAAAATGGAGATCACGTATGCTAAAAATAATAAGTCTTTTAATTTTCACATTCATAATAACCCTTAACCTCGTTACTGCTGATACATTAAACAATAACGATGTGCCTAAAAATAAACGCACAGAAGCAGGTTTATATCTTAATTCCACAGATGCCTATGAAATACTAAAAAAAGAAGCGGATAAGATTCTATTTTTAGATGTTCGCACACGGGGCGAAGTTGCTTATACTGGTATGCCAATAGATGCTGATTCAAATGTCCCCTTTAAATTTACCAGTAAAAAATATCAATGGAACGATAAAAAAAATATGTTTAATTTGACACCCAACCCTAATTTTGTAAAATCTGCAACTCAACGGCTATTGAAAAAAGGGCTTAATAAAACCGATAAAGTATTTGTTATGTGTCGTTCTGGAGGGCGTAGCGCTATGGCTGCCAATGCATTAACAGCAGCAGGGTTCACCCAGGTTTTTTCAATCATTGATGGTTATGAAGGGGATAGCGTACAATCAGGCGAACAAAAAGGGAAAAGATCTATTAATGGATGGAAAAATAATAATCTTCCTTGGAGTTTTTCTTTAGATAAAAATAAAATGTATTTAGTTAGCAAGGAAAAAGATAAAGATGGAAAAGCCAATAAAATGCTAAAAAAAATGGATGCTAACAACGATAATACTGTGAGTGAGAGTGAATTTAAAGCTTTCCATAAAAAAATGTTCGGAAAGATAGACCATAATCATAATGGTATTTTAGATGAGCAAGAATTAATTGAATTTAAAAAACAAAAAATGAAATAGCTCTTGAGTTTTTCAAACTTTAGTATAGTCATTTAACTGAGATAAATTAACTGTATCACGTTTTTTAACACAAGCTATTGTCCATCAATGACATCCTATCTAATGCATTGCTGATATACTTACTCAACTAGGAACCTGAAGTAAGTATATCAAGTTGTTTGCTTAGCTTACAAAATGACCTAATGTATAATACATCATTTTCTTTATCTAACAAGCAGTGACGGTTGACTTGCTAGACCTAGTGCACCGCCAAACAAAAATTATCGGGGCACTAGATATATTTATACCTATTATGAAAATATCTATTATTGTTGCTATGGCAAGCAATCAAGCCATTGGACTAAACAATAAAATGCCATGGCATTTATCAGCAGACCTTAAAAAATTTAAACAAATCACTATGAACTACCCTCTCTTAATGGGTAGAAAAACATATGATTCTATTGGTTTTCCTCTTCCTGGACGAGATAATCTTATCATCAGCAGAAACCCAGCTTATAAGCAAGATGGCTGTTTAGTGTTTAATTCAGTTGAGGATGCCATTTCTGCTTGTCAAAATCATGACAAAATCTTTGTTATTGGAGGATCCTCTCTATATAAAGAAATGCTTCCCAAAGCAAACTTTCTTTATCTAACACAAATAAACAAACCCTTTAAAGGCGATACTTTTTTTCCGCCAATAAATGTACTTGAATGGAAGGAAATTGAAAGAGAAGACATTAATAAAGACCCAAGCGTAGATTTTACTTATAGTTTTTTAAAACTAGAACGTATACACTTTCCTGATAACCCACAAGCTTCCGCCACTTTAAAAAGCTAAATGTAATCTTATGAAAAATAATGGTTATTTTTTAACCTGATCAAAGTTAAAAGTTCAAGTTGATTTTTCATTACTAGATATTTATTATTTTTTAATGACTTACAATCTAACTACTGGTTCGGAGGAAGCTTGTGGGTAATCAGGTACACTTTTAAATAAAAATAATTTTTATTTTTTACTTAAGAAATTACTCAATTTTTAGCTTGTGCTAAAATTCCAAACCGTAATTATTTTTTTATTAAGACACAGTTCTAACATTATATTACTTAGGAACGAGTATGGAATAACATCCCTTACCCAGTTATCGCTGAATTTTCTTTAATTTGGTTCAATCCTAAATAAGGTTACAATATAATATATCTTTGTCTTTTAGTTTTACTATGTCAGTTCACTCCTAATTGTGAATTTATTTTGATCTTACTCCTATGGAGAGCAATAATATGTTAAAAAAATTTATTTTCTTTTTTTTGTTTTCACTCACAACACTTACACAAGCTGAATCTTTAGGCTATGAAACCATCTCCCCCGCACAACCGACCCAAAATCAAGATAAAATAGAAATTATTGAATTCTTTTGGTATGGCTGTCCGCATTGCTATAGTCTTGAACCACTAATGGAGAAATGGTTAAAAACGCTACCTGATAATGTTGAGTTTATCCGCCAACCAGCCGTTTTTAGTGATGTATGGGGTAAGCATGCTAAAGCTTACTTCGTTGCTGAAGCTTTAGGTGTTGTAGATAAAGTTCACGCAGATTTTTTTGATGAAATCCAGAATAAAAAACAAAAATTAACATCTGAAGATGACTTAGCAAAATTTTTTGTTGCCCATGGAGTTGATGAAACTAAATTTAGGGATGCTTATAATTCTTTTTTAGTTGACTCAAAATTACGCCAAGCTAAAGCAATGGGACCTCGTTATGGACTAACTGGGGTACCAGCTATAATTATTAATGGGAAATTTAAAACAACAGGGGTATTAGCTAAATCACATGAAAATATGATTAAAGTAATGAATAAATTAATTAAACAAGAAAGTCAATCAAAGTAGATAGCATCTTATAGGGAATAATAAATCTAATCAGGTGGGCTAACGCCCTATTATTAACCTAACATTTTTTGCAGACATACAGTTAGGCTGCTAAATAGAGGCAGCCTAACCCTACAATTTTAATATTATCTGCATCTTATCAAGCGACTTCATTTTCTCACTCTCTACGTTACAGCTCTAATTCTTCCTAATTTTATCCCAAGTCTTTAAAGTACGACTATACTTATCCTTAAATATATTAAAAATAGTATAAAAATTTAATTTTAATTAAATCCGTTGAAAATAAGTTTTTTACAAAACCGAGAACCTAGCCGTACCCACCGATTTTGTAAGTAAAGAAAAACTGAATTGAGATGACTAATCAAAAAGTCATCATGAAACTCAAATTTCATCTGATTTATTTCGGTTACTAGTCATCAATTTTTAGAGTAAAACCAATGGGCATTTTAAGTAAAAAAAATACTCCCGACAAATGGAAAGAAAAATATTTTAACTTGCTGGATGAAAATGAAGACCTTGAATCTTCTAATCAAGAAAGGGAAGATTTACTTTGTAAAACCATTATTCGCCTGTCTTTTGCTACGATGGGAGTTAATAAAGGTCTTGACCCTTATTTAAAAAAAATTCGAACTCAACTTAAAAAAGGTTTAAAAACAGAACAATTAAAATCTGAATTAGGTAGCTTTTCTGATGCTCTTATTACCATGGAAGAATCAGAACCTAGAAAAAACTTACAAGAAACATCCTTATTATTTGATTTTCTTGTTCAGCATTTTTCCGACCAAGAAAAGAGCTTACGGCTTTTACAAATTAAATATAATACTGAACTCACTAATCAAACAGATTTATTCATTGATATTAATCATTTGATTAGACCTAGTAAACAAGAAGTATCATCAAGTATTCCTAAATTAAATAAGGTTGAGACAAAATCTGTCTTATCCCATTTATTACTATTACTAAATACTACCGAAATACCTGCTCAACTTGATACACAAGCTCAGGGTCTGAAAGAAAAAATTCATGAAGGAGCACCACTTTCAACTGTTCTTGAAGAAACTATTTCTTTATTATTCCAAATAAAAAAACATGTTCAATCAGAACAGAAAGATATTGCAGAATTTCTGGCCCAATTAACTGAACAACTGACTGAGATAGGCATAAAAGCTGCTGGCGCCCAATCTTATTCAAAATCTACAACTGAAAAACGGAATTTACTTGATCAGTCAGTTTCTTTACAAGTTTTGGAGCTTCAAGAAAGTTCAAAAAACGCAACCCAACTTGAACCATTAAAACAGTTGATTCATAGCCGTGTAGAAACAATTAATCAACTCATTCAAGACCATCAAGATCAAGAAGAAAATGAACGAAATAAAGTAGAAAAGGTAGAAAACCTACTTGAATCGTTAACAACAAAATTAAGGATAATGGAAAAGGAATCCCAAGCTTTAAAAGATAAATTAGATACTGCACATGAAAAAGCTGTCCATGACCCATTAACTAGCCTTCCTAACCGATTAGCTTATGATGATCGTTTAAAAGTTGAGCTAGCACGCTGGAAACGTTATAAAACTCCACTCTCTTTATTAATTTGGGATATTGATTCCTTTAAAAAGATAAATGACACTTACGGGCATAAAGCTGGAGATAAAACCCTTATTCTAATTAGTAAGTTATTAGCCAGTCATTGTAGAGAAACTGATTTTGTCTCTCGTTTTGGAGGGGAAGAATTTACCATGCTTTTGCCCAACACAGATGGTCAATCTGCACTTTTGGCTGCTAATAAAATCCGTAAAATAATAGAAAAAACTGCTTTTAATTCTAATGGAAAAAAAATACCCATTACAATATCTTGTGGAATCACCCAATTTACAAATGGCGATACAGAAAGTTCAGCTTTTAATCGCTCAGATAAGGCATTATATGAAGCTAAAAACAGAGGTAGAAACTTATGTATTCTCGATTTTGAAAATAGTCCAACATCGTAGATTTATAATTACCCTATTATACTTCACTATTTAAAAAAAACTTATTCGATTCCCTGTCTATGTTACTTATCATTAAAAAAGAGCATTAATGTATTTTAACCTAAATTACTAAGCTAAATTTCCTTCCTTGGAATCTAAACTTAGCTTTTAAGCTTTTTTACAAAACTAAAACTATTTTTTAACAGGCCTTTTCCAACCTTCAACTGAAATTTGTTTGGCCCTGGACAGAGTTAATTGATTTTCAGGGCTATCTTTTGTAATTGTTGAGCCTGCTCCAATTGTTGCACCTTTACCTATTGTTACTGGTGCTATTAATTGGCTATCTGAGCCTATAAAAGCACCGTCCTCAATCACTGTTTTAAATTTATTCACACCATCATAGTTACAAGTAATAGCACCGGCACCGATATTAACTTTACTACCTATTTCTGCATCACCTATGTAACTTAAGTGATTAATCTTACTTCCCTTGGCAACTGTTGCTTTTTTTATTTCAACAAAATTACCAATATGTACTTCGCTCGCTAATTCTGCAAGTGGTCTTAATCGAGCAAAAGGACCTATTCTGCTTTGTTCACCAACAATTGCATTATCAATAATACAATTAGCTAATATTTCCACACCATTACCTATCTGAGCATCTTTTAAAATACAATTTGCACCAATTTTTACATTGCTACCTATTTTATTGATTCCTTCAAAAATCACATTAACATCTATTTCAATATCTTTGCCTAACTCACTAAATTTACCTCTGACATCAATTCTTCTAGGGTCACGTAAAGCTATACCATGAACCATTAGTTTTTCCGCTTGTTCTAATTGATAAACTCTTTCTAAGTGTGCTAATTGGGTACGATCGTTAACACCTAAAACCTCATCTTGTGTATCAGGTTGATTAGTTTTTACTTCAACGCCATCTTTTACAGCCATTTCAATAATATCTGTAAGATAAAATTCCTTTTGCGCGTTCCCATTTTCTAGTTTAGACAGCCACTGTTTTAATAAATCGCCTGGCGTTGCTATAATTCCCGTATTACCCTCGAGGATTAATTTTTCTTCTTGATTTGTATCTTTTTCTTCAACAATTTTTAATACTTTCCCGTCATTATTCCTAACAATCCTTCCATAGCCGGTTGGGTCATCAAGATTTACTGTTAATAATCCAATTGATTTTTGACTTACATTTTCAAGTAACTTATCTATTGTTGTTTTTTTCAGTAAAGGAACATCACCATATAAAATCAAAACTTTATCTTCGTCATTTATGAAGTTTTCTGCTTGTTGAACAGCATGCCCTGTTCCTAACTGCTCCTTTTGTTCTACCCACTCAGCATTCAGTGTTTTTAATTCATTTTTAACTAGATCACCTCCATGTCCATAAATGATAATAATTGAATTATTTTCTAATTCTGTACTTGTATCATATACATGGTGTAATAAAGCTCTTTCTGCAACTTTATGCAATACTTTTGGTTTTGATGAACGCATCCGCGTTCCTTGGCCTGCTGCTAAAATGACTGTTTTGATTCCCATAACTCAACTCTGATTAATTAATTTTGTAGTATCTTAGGTTAAACAAAAACCCAAGAAATGTTTCTATAGAACATCTCTTTTAATTGTAGAGAGGAAATTGAGAACCAGAATGTTCAAGATCAAGGCGAAACCCCCTCTTAATAGCAGACTATTGTAGAGGGTTTCAACGCAGAGACTGGATATTTTCGACTCATTTTTCCGTCATCAATTAATAAAGGTGTCCTAATACATTGATTTAGTACTTTCAATACATCTTTTAATATTATAGTTCAATATTTAACAAGCAAAAAAAAACCCAATAACGATTAACCATTACTGGGATTTTTATGCGGTTGTTCTTCAGGTGAAGAGTTTTATACAACTCACTCTATTGGCAATAATTGACCGATAGCAAACCAGACTCCCTAACCTTGTGAAGAATAATAAAGCCCTATCTACCTTTTTTTCTTAATCGATCCAAGGTTCTTAACTGCATCATCGCTTGTGATAATTCAGCCTGGGCTTTTGCATAATCAATTTTACCCGATTTATCCGATAACATTTCTTCAGCTTTTGCTTTTGCTTCTAATGCAGCCGCTTCATCAATATCTTTTGCTCTTATGGCTGTATCAGCTAGAACAGTGACCAGGTGAGGCTGTACCTCAAGCATTCCACCAGAAACATAAAACTCTTGTGTTTCTGTATCATTGACTTTAACTCTTACTTCACCAGGAAGAAGTGTTGTTATTAATGGAGCATGGCGAGGTGAGATCCCTACCTCCCCTAATTCAGCAGGTGCAAATACCATTTCTGCCAAGCCAGAGAAAATTTCATTCTCCGCACTTACTATATCTACATGAACTGTCATAGCCATAGTATCCTCCTAATTAGGATTTTTTCATCTCTTTGGCTTTCTTAACAGCTTCATCTATGGTTCCTACCATATATAAAGCTTGCTCAGGAAGGTCATCATAATCACCAGCAATAATTCCTTTAAATCCGGCAATAGTATCTTTTAATGATACATATTTACCAGGAGATCCAGTAAAAACTTCAGCTACAAAGAAAGGTTGAGATAAGAAGCGTTGAACCTTACGGGCTCTTGTTACCGTTAATTTATCTTCTTCTGATAGCTCATCCATTCCTAAAATTGCAATGATATCACGTAACTCTTTGTAACGTTGCAAGATACCTTGAACTCCACGAGCAACATCATAGTGCTCTTGCCCAATCACTAAAGGATCTAACTGGCGACTACTTGAATCTAATGGGTCTATCGCAGGATAAATGCCCAGCTCTGCAATTTGACGAGAGAGTACAACTGTCGCATCCAAATGTGCGAAAGTTGTAGCAGGTGATGGGTCTGTTAAATCATCTGCAGGAACATATACCGCTTGAATAGATGTAATAGATCCCGTTTTAGTTGAAGTAATCCGCTCTTGTAATACCCCCATTTCTTCAGCTAGCGTAGGTTGGTAACCTACCGCTGAGGGCATACGGCCTAATAATGCAGATACTTCAGTCCCTGCTAATGTATAACGGTAAATATTATCAACAAAGAATAAAACATCACGACCTTCTTCACGAAAAAATTCCGCCATTGTCAAGCCAGTCAAAGCAACGCGCAATCTGTTTCCAGGAGGCTCATTCATTTGACCATAAACTAGTGATACTTTGTCGATTACATTTGAATCTGTCATTTCGTGATAGAAATCATTTCCTTCACGAGTTCGCTCACCAACACCAGCGAATACAGAGAAACCACTATGCTCAATAGCAATATTACGAATCAGCTCCATCATGTTCACTGTTTTACCAACACCCGCACCACCAAACAAACCAACCTTACCACCTTTAGCGAATGGGCAAACCAAGTCAATCACTTTAATACCTGTTTCTAATAGTTCGTTAGCAGGTGCTTGCTCGTCATAGGCAGGTGCATCACGATGAATCACCCATTTTTCTTTTTCTCCAATAGGGCCTTTCTCATCAATGGGATTGCCTAAAACGTCCATAATACGACCTAAGGTTTTTTGACCTACGGGTACTTTAATTGCGTCTCCTGAATTACTAACATCTAATCCTCTACTTAAGCCATCAGTTGTCCCCATTGCAATGGTACGAACGACACCGTCACCAATTTGCTGTTGAACTTCTAATGTCAATTCTTTGTTTTCAACATGTAATGCGTCATATACTTTCGGCAAATCCTCGCGTGAAAACTCCACATCGACGACCGCTCCAATAATCTGAACGATTTTACCTTTACTCATCTTTCGTCCTCTTTAATTCTAAAATTCGTTAGCTATCGGCCATGTTTTAAACAGCCTAAACAGCGGCAGCACCAGCAACAATCTCTGAAATTTCTTGTGTAATAGCCGCTTGCCTAGCCTTGTTATAAACAAGTTGCAGTTCATCAATAATATTACTTGCATTATCAGATGCACTTTTCATTGCGACCATTCGAGCTGATTGTTCGCATGCATTATTTTCTACCAACCCTTGATAAACAATCGACTCAATATACCTAGTTAATAATGTATCCAGCACCTCTTTAGCATCAGGCTCGTATAAATAATCCCAATGTTTATTACCAAAGTGATCTTCTGCATCATCTTCTAATTCAGTAGCCACTATAGGTATTAACTTTTCTATAGTTGGCTTTTGAGTCATCGTGTTAACAAATTCATTGCTAACAACATATAACTCATCAATTGTTCCCTCAGAATAAGCATCTAACATTATTTTAATAAGACCAACAATCTCATTAAGGTGTGGTGTATCTCCAAGCTTACCAATTTGACCAATAATATTTGCATTAATGGTAGCGAAAAACGAACTTCCTTTTGTACCTATAGTACAAAGATCAACCTCAATCTTTTCTTTTTCCCAATTCGCTAAATCTTTGAGTATTGTTCTGAATAAATTTGAATTCAGACCACCACATAAGCCTCTGTCAGAGGTTATAACAATGACCCCAACACGTTTAACTTCACGATCAATTAGAAATGGATGCTTATACTCAGGATTAGCATGAGCCAGATGTTTGATGATCTGACTTATCTTCTTTGAATAGGGCCGTGTAGCCTGCATTCTTTCTTTTGTTTTACGCATTTTACTTGCAGCAACCATTTCCATTGCCCTAGTAATTTTTTGAGTATTTTTTATACTCGAAATCTGCGTTCGTATTTCTTTACCAACAGCCATAAGAAGCCCCTTACCAGCTACTTGTTTTAATGAATTTTTCTATTGCAGTTTGAATGCCTTTTTTAATTGCGTCACTATAATCACCAGTATCATTAATTTTTTTCATTAATTTTGACTCTTCTGACTTCATATATGCTTGTAATGCAGTTTCAAAATCACGTACTTTAGCAACATCTAAATCATCAAGAAAACCTTCATTCGCTGCGTGTAACGAAACACCCATTTCAGCGACTGACATAGGCGAGTATTGATCTTGTTTCATCAATTCTGTTACTCGTTGCCCACGTTCGATTTGTTTTCGTGTCGTTTCATCTAAATCAGATGCAAATTGTGCAAATGCTGCTAACTCACGATATTGAGCCAAATCAAGACGGATACCACCGCCCAATTTTTTAATAATCTTAGTTTGAGCAGCCCCCCCTACACGGGAGACTGACAACCCGGCATTAACCGCAGGACGAATGCCTGAGTTGAATAAATCTGATTCTAAGAAAATTTGACCATCGGTAATAGAAATTACGTTAGTAGGTACAAAAGCAGATACATCTCCACCTTGCGTTTCAATAATTGGTAATGCGGTTAACGAACCTGTTTTACCTTTTACTTTACCTTTCGTTAATTTTTCTACTTCAGCTGCATTTATACGTGAAGCTCTTTCTAATAAGCGAGAGTGAATGTAGAATACGTCACCAGGATAAGCTTCACGACCTGGCGGACGACGAAGTAATAATGACATTTGACGATATGCCCAAGCTTGCTTAGTTAAATCATCATAAATAATCAGCGCATCTTCACCTTTATCTCTAAAGTATTCGCCCATTGAACAGCCTGCATAGGGCGCAATAAATTGAAGTGCAGCTGATTCAGAAGCAGAAGCAACCACAATAACTGTATGAGCCAAAGCATCATGCTCTTCCAGTTTTCTAACTAAGTTAGCAATAGATGATCTTTTCTGACCAATTGCTACATAAATACATTTAACACCGGTATCTTTTTGGTTAATAATCGCATCAACCGCAATCGCTGTTTTACCCGTTTGTCTGTCACCAATAATTAATTCGCGCTGACCTCTACCAACGGGAATCATCGAGTCTATCGACTTTAAACCTAGTTGCACAGGCTCATCAACTGATTGTCTAGCAATAACCCCTGGTGCGATTTTTTCAACAGCTGATGAATGCTTTGCCTCTATTGCTCCTTTTCCATCAACTGGGTTACCAAGCGCATCAACTACGCGCCCAAGCATTTCTTCACCAACAGGGACTTCTAAAATTTTTCCAGTACATTTAACGGTATCGCCTTCGGAAATATGCTGGTAAGAACCTAGCATAACAACACCGACAGAATCTCTTTCTAAGTTAAGAGCCATGCCGAATGTGTTTTCTGGAAATTCCAGCATTTCACCTTGCATTGCTTCAGAAAGACCATGTACCCTGACAATACCGTCTGTCACACTAACAACGGTACCTTCGGTATGAGCTTCGACACTAACGTCAAAATTCTCAATCTTATTTTTAATCAGATCACTGATTTCAGATGGATTTAATTGCATATTTATTTTTCACCCTACATTTAGTACCCCTTCACGGAATACTAGAGTTTTTTAGCTAATTGTTGAAGTTGACCTCGAATAGAACCGTCAATTACTTTATCCCCTGCCTTTGCAAGGAACCCACCAATCAATGATTTGTCAATTGATGAGGTAATATGAACTTTTTTATCTAACTTTTTTTCCAGCATAGTTGCAAAATTTTTCTGCTCGTCTTTAGAAAGAGCGTATGCGCTAATGATGTCAACATCGACATAACCTTCATGTTCGGCTTTAAAGGACTCATAAAGCTCGGAAATTTGAGGTGCCAATATCAATCTGTCATTTTGAACCAAAAGTTTAAGAAAGTTTATACCTTCTTTAGACAATTGATCCTGACATATATCTAACAATAACTGGGTTAATTGCTCATGATTCACTTTAGGATTAATAACAATCTTAGTCATTTCATTATCCAGCATAACCACGGATAAAAATTCCAACATATCAGACCATTTAGAGACTGATTTGTTTTCTATTGCCGTTTTAAATACTGCTTCTGCATAAGGCCGAGCCAATGTTGATAATTCACTCATGATATTATCCTAACTGCTTTGATGTTCTACCAAGAATATCTTTATGCTTTGTTTTATCAACTTCTTCTTGTAAAATTTGCTCAGCCGCTTTTAGTGCCAAGGAAGATACTTCTTTACGCAAACTTTCTTTTGCCTGCTGCGTTTCTTGCTCAATTTGTGCTTTTGCTGATTCAATCATTTTTTCACCCTCAGATTTTGCAGTGTTTTTTGATTCTTCAACAATTTCATTGGCACGCTTTTGCGCAAGTGCAATAATATTTGCAGATTCGACTTTCGCTTCTTTAAGATATTTATTCGCTTTTTTCTCAGCCAACTTCATATCCTCCTGCCCTTTTTCTGCTGCAGCAAGCCCATCAGAAATTTTCTTTTTGCGTTCTTCCAAGGCTTCAATTAGCGGCGGCCACACATACTGCATGGTAAACCATACTAGCAGTGTAAATGTGATCATTTGACCGATCAGAGTAGCATTAATACTCACGGTGCTTTCCCCTTATTGCTATGAAACAAAGTAAAAGATTAACCCGCTACTGTATCAGTAACAGCTGATAAAAATGGATTGGCGAATGTAAAAAATAATGCCATACCAACACCAATCATTGTTACCGCATCTAACAGACCCGCAACGATAAACATTTTAACTTGTAACATAGGAACTAATTCCGGCTGACGTGCTGCACCCTCTAAGAATTTACCACCTAATAAACCAAAACCAATCGCTGTCCCAACTGCACCCATACCTAAAATAAGACCGACTGCAATGGCTGTTAAACCTTGTACATCTGCAATTAACGCTGCAAGTTCCATAATACCTCCAAAAGTATTGTTACTATAAAATTAAAAAATGAATTAATGATCTTCGTGTGCCATACTCAAATACACAATGGTTAAAACCATGAATATGAAAGCTTGTAACACAATGATTAAGATATGAAATATCGCCCAAGGGAAACTTAACAAGGGCTGTATAAAAGCGGGTAACAACGCTATCAATATAAAGATAAGTTCACCGGCATATAAATTTCCGAAAAGTCTTAGTGCTAAAGAAATAGGTTTTGCTATTTCTTCAACTACTTTTAACAACAAGTTAAAAGGCATCATCCATGGCCCAAAAGGTGTACATGTCAATTCTCTAGCAAAACCTAAAACACCCTTTATTTTGATGCTATAAAAAATAATCAAAATGAAAACACTAATTGATAGTGCAAATGTTGCATTTAAATCTGTACTTGGGACAACTCTCAAATATTCAATGCCCATTAATGAACTGATAAGAGAAAGTAAATCTACTGGAAGTAGATCCATCATATTCCATAAGAATACCCAGCAAAAAATAGTTAGCCCTAAGGGTGCAATTAACTTGCTTTGTCCATGAAAAGTATCTTTTACTTGCTGATCAACAAATTCGATCATCATTTCAGCAAAGTTTTGTGCTGGGCCGGGCACACCTGTTGTTACTTTTTCTGCAACAGACTTAAAAAACAATATAAATAATCCACCTAATACTGCTGAAAAAAACAAGGTATCCAAATGTAACGTCCAAAAACCTTCACCCACTGTTAATGGTGTTAAATGGTGAACAATATACCCTGTAGTACCACCTTCACTAGCCATCTTTTCTCACACTTTTAATTTCAAAATCTTGCGCAAATAAAATAAGCGCAAACCAAAAAACTGATAATACAGCTACAAAACAAGTCATCAAGGGAAAAATTTGTATCTCTGGCACTTGAAAGACAATTGCAAAAAGCGCACTTGTCAATAAAATTTTCCTTGATTCTCCACTATAAAAGGAGCGCACAATTATTTTTGCACTTTCTCCTTTAGCCAAGGAAATTCGGTATGCAAAATACAAATTAGGTAAAAAAGCTATTAGCCCTCCAAGAAATGAAGAAATTATATAACTCTCACCTTTTAGAACCAAAAAACCAACTGTGGTAATAAAAATGACCCCAACCTGCATAGCCAGAATCTTCCTAACAGTTGAAAAGCCAGATTTCTCTATCATCATCCAACCTATACTATTTATCCATTGGATTATACATTCCGACAATCGTTTAATCAAGCTATAACCCAGACCTACCACAGATATTTCAAAGCTAAAAGTGATAAAATCAACATTCGTTAAAACTCTGCTTGCATCAAGCCCTACCACTTAATTTATACCTAACCTCAATTTTTTTACTATAACTTGCACTTTAACCTCCATTCAAACACTGAGACGCCAAAGAAAATGCTAGAATGACTTTTCTATAATCCAACACAACTCTAAAACAATCATATAAAATCTTTGATTATTTAAGTACTCAGCTTTTTCACCTATCAATCTGCATGAAAAAAATATTATTAACAGGAGCAACAGGTTTTGTTGGAAAAGCATTATTAGCTGAACTTTTACAAAATAACTTTGAAGTTATAGCGAGTATTAGAAACACCCCCATCCCTTCATCCCTGAAAGTACAAACAATTACAATCGACAGCCTTCTTGCTTCTACTGATTGGTCCCCAGCCTTACAAAAAACTGACATTGTCATTCACTCTGCCGCTAGAGTGCATATTATGAAAGACTTTTCCACAAACCCTTTAGCAGAATTTCGCAAAACAAATGTTGATGGAACTTTAAATTTGGCTCGACAAGCTAAAAAATCGGGTGTTTCTCGATTTATATTTATCAGTTCAATAAAAGCAAATAGTCATTCTTCTCGTTCCCAATCCATACTAAGACCAGACGATACAACCCCTCCTACCGACCCTTACGGACTATCCAAATATGAAGCAGAACAAGGACTTTTGGAATTAGCAAAAAATAGTACGATGGAAATTGTAATTATTCGACCACCTTTAGTTTACGGACCCAATGTTAAAGGAAATTTTTTATCACTGTTAAAATACATTAAAAAAGAATTACCCCTCCCTTTAGGTTCTATCAACAATCAACGAAGCCTTGTCGCTTTGGACAATTTAGTTGACTTTATTCATCTTTGTGCTACCCACCCTAAAGCAGCTAATGAAATTTTCTTAATCTCAGATGGCGAAGATGTATCAACCACTGAACTTTTGATTAAAATTGCAAGAGCCTTTAATAAAAAGCTTTTTCTTATACCCATTCCAGCATTAGCTTTATCATTTATTGCCAAACTCTTTGGCAAAGATGCCATGGTTAATCGCTTACTCGAATCATTACAAGTTGATAATTCCAAAGCTATTGAACTAATCGGCTGGAGACCCGTCATATCGATGGACTCGCAATTAAAAAAAATAGCAGATTTCCATTCTAAATGAAACGACTATTTGACTTTTCTTTTGCTATATTAGTCTCAGCCATCCTTTTTATCCCAATTATAATTATTGCTATATTGGTAAAGCTGACATCAAAAGGACCCGTTTTATACTGGTCAGACCGAGTAGGAATTAATAATATTATTTTTAGAATGCCAAAATTTCGGAGCATGAAGCAAGGTACACCGACTGTAGCCACTCATTTACTTAAAAACCCAGAAAATGCCTTAACACCTATTGGTGCATTCTTACGAAAATCAAGCTTGGATGAATTACCCCAGCTTTGGTGTATACTGAAAGCCGAAATGAGTTTTGTTGGGCCGAGACCCGCTTTATTCAATCAAGATGACTTAATTGAATTACGAAACAAGCATGGTATTGAAAAATTATTACCAGGTCTAACTGGATGGGCTCAAATTAATGGTAGAGATGAGCTACAAATACCTCAAAAAGTCATTTTTGAAATTGAGTATATGAAACGAAAAAACTTTTTGTTCGACTGCCACATTCTTTTTCTTACTTTTTTAAAAATTTTCTATCGTGATGACATTAGTTTTTAATATTTGTTATGCTCATTAAACACCCTCTTATATTGGCATTAAAGTGCGAAGACTAGATCATTGGTTTTTATCTCTTTCTACAAGAAAAATTGCCGCTATACTAATTAGCATCGATGTACTTCTATCAATGATTGCTTTATGGACAGCATTTTCTTTACGACTGGGTGAATGGCACATACCTATCGGCAGTCAATGGCTCCTTTTTTGTATTAGTCCTATTTTAGCAGTCCCCATCTTTATCAGACTTGGTCTTTACCACGCAATCATTCGATACATTGGTGGTCAAGTATTATGGGTCATTTTTCAAGCTGTTACACTTTCTTCACTAGCTTTCTCAGTAATTGTTGTATTTACTATTTTTGATGATGTACCAAAAACAGTTCCCATCCTAAACTGGCTCACTTTATTACTTCTGATTGGAGGAAGTCGCTTTATTGCAAGGTGGTGGTTTGCTGATGCTTATGCGAGATTAGGGGGCGATGTAGCGAAGGATTGTTATTCAAAAAAAGTCATTATTTATGGCGCAGGAAATGCTGGTATTCAATTGGCCTCAGCCCTTATTTGTGCTCAAGAATTTAAACCCGTCGCTTTTATTGATGATGACAAATCATTACAAAGACAAAAAGTTAATGGATTAAGAATTTACTCCATGATGTCCCTAAGCTATTTAATTGAACGTCATGGTGCTGCTGATCTTTTACTAGCCATACCTTCCGCCACCCGAGCCCGAAGGAATGAAATCATTAGATTATTAGAACCTTACCCGGTTCACGTTAGGACTGTCCCTAGAATGACAGATATTGCTCAAGGAAAAATTAAATTTGATGAACTACAAGAAGTTGATATTGCAGACTTATTAAGCCGTGATTCAGTCGCGCCAGACCAGACATTACTTCATGCAAATATTGCAAAAAAAATCGTTATGGTTACTGGTTCAGGCGGCACAATTGGCTCAGAACTATGTAGACAAATTATTACATTACAACCTGCAAAACTAATTCTTTTTGAATTAAATGAATTTGCACTCTACTCCATTCAAAAAGAACTGAACCATGCAGTTTCTTTATTAGGCCACAGTAAAAAATTTGAAATTATTGCTCTCTTAGGTTCAGTTGTTGACGAAACGCGTATTAATAAAATATGTAAAACATTAAAAGTGCAAACTATATATCATGCCGCTGCATATAAGCATGTACCTTTAGTTGAACAAAACCCTTGCGAAGCCATTAAAAATAACATTTATGGAACATTAAGCATTGCTCAGACAGCCATTAAAAATAAAGTTGAAACTTTTGTATTGATTTCAACAGATAAAGCTGTACGCCCCACAAGCACGATGGGTGCAACTAAACGCTTTGCAGAACTAATTCTACAAGGGTTAAGTTTAGGCACTCATTCTACGCGCTTTACCATGGTAAGATTTGGCAATGTCCTTGGCTCGTCAGGCTCAGTTATACCATTATTTAGAGAACAAATTGCTCGCGGCGGTCCAGTTACCGTGACTGACCCTCGTATCCTTCGATATTTTATGACCATACCTGAAGCTGCTCAACTCGTTATTCAAGCGGGGGCCATGGGAAAAGGGGGAGATGTATTTGTATTAGATATGGGCGAACCTATTCGAATTCTTGACTTAGCAAAACGAATGATTCATTTAAGTGGCCTAGAAATAAAAGATGAAACACATCCAAAAGGTGAAATAGAGATTAGCTATACTGGATTAAGACCAGGAGAAAAATTATTTGAAGAATTATTAATTGGCAATGATATTTCCGAAACAGCCCATTGTAGAATTATGCGCGCCGAAGAAGAAGTCATTCCTTTAACCGATTTATTCCAAAGCTTAGGTGAATTAAAACTAGCCGTAAAACAAGACAACCTTAAGCTAATGCGTGAGATTCTTGAGCAATCAGTCTCTGGGTTTAAACCACAATGCGAATTAAATGATCTCCTTTTGAAAGAAGAACAAAAAATATCTTCAAATTTATCTAAAAACAAAAAGAAACCTCTTATGCTTGTTAGCAAAAATAGACAACAAAAAACGAACAAAAAATAACAAGAAAATACTATCCTCGAATTTAAATAAAATCACCCCTAAGTCTCACTCACATTCTATTTGCAAGATAATTATTCAGACCATTTGTATAAAAGTTAAACATGAACATCTTCCAGTCAATAATTCAAAATAAGCAATATGGATAAACTAACCAGCATGAACGTCTTTGTACGCGTAGCAAAAGCAGGTAGTTTTGCTGGTGCTGCTAGAGATTTGGGTATTTCACGGGCAATGGCGACCAAACATATTATGAATTTGGAAAAACTGCTCGGTACTCGCTTACTAAATAGAACAACTCGAAATATAAACTTAACAGAGGCAGGTTTTTCTTATTTAGAAAGATGCCAACAAGTTTTATTTGATGTAGAGGAAATGGAAGCAGCCGTTACTCATCTACACTCTGAACCCAGAGGGTTATTAAAAATAAGTGCTCCACCCGTGATAGGAGCAACTCATATAGCACCAGCATTAGCTGAATTTCTTAAATTGCACGAAGAACTGTCTGTTGAAATAATCTTACAAGGTGGACATATTGATCTAATTGATGAAGGCGTTGATATTGCAATTTATTTAGGCAAACTGGAAGACTCCAGTCTTGTCGCAAGGAAACTAGCAAGCTCCGAAATAGTCGTGTGCGGCTCCCCCTCTTATTTTGAACAAAATGGAATTCCACAAGAACCAGAAGATTTAACAACACACAGCTGTTTAATTAATTGGGCTAACCCTCCAAGAGACAAATGGACATTCAAAGGAGTCTTAGGTGAAAGAGAGGTAAAAGTAACAGGTCGAGTACAAGCCAATGTTGCCGACCCTATTCGAATGGCCGCAGATGACGGGCTTGGACTAGTAATGCTACCAAAATATATTGTAGGTAGAGATATTGAAAAAGGCAAATTAAAGGTTGTACTAGAACAATATAGTATTGCACCATTAGATGTTCATGCTGTATATCCCCATCGTAAATATTTATCCGCAAAAGTAAGAGACTTTCTTGATTTTTTGCAGGATTGGCTGCCCCATCGAGTTGGGATGATTTAATTTGGATTCAACAAACTCGCTAGCTATTGAAAATAAATGGGATAAAATTCATGCTAATAGTAGTAGAAACCAAGCAGCTAAAATTTTAGTTAAAAATAGATTTTTGCTACCAAAACAAGGCAAAGCTTTAGATTTAGCCAGTGGATTAGGAGCTAACGCTTTGCTTTTAGCAGAGCATGGGCTAGACACTCACGCTTGGGATATCTCATCAGTTGCCCTAAAAAAGTTACAACTCTTCGCATTAAAAAAACATCTAAACTTGTCAACGAAACAAGTTGTTATCAAAGCAAATAGTTTGCCTAAAAATACATTTGATGTAATTATTATTACTCGTTTCCTTGACCGATCTTTAACTAATGGGATAATGGAGAGCTTAAAGATGGGTGGGCTACTTTTTTATCAGACCTATGTAAGAGATAAAATAGATTCTAATGGCCCAAATAACCCTAATTTTTTACTAGCAAGAAATGAGTTGTTGAGACTCTTTCAGCCGTTAACATTGGTGAGCTACAGAGAAAACAATTTAATAGGGGCGCTAGAATTTGGGGAAAGAAATGAAGCTCTCTACATAGGTCAAAAACCTAAAAAAATATTATGATTAAAAATCTAGATCCTAAAGAGTCATGGACTCTGTTACAAGAAAACTCTAATGCTGTTTTAATTGATGTTCGCACTGCGATAGAACACTCTTTTGTTGGACACCCTCCGAAAGCAATTCATATTCCTTGGAAGGAGTTTCCTAGTATGCAAATAAATGATCAATTTGTTGCGCAAGTTGAAGCAGTAGTAAAAGAAAAAAATACACCAATATTACTTCTTTGCAGGAGTGGACAACGATCTTTAGCGGCTGCAAAAAAATTGGAAGACTATGGATATCAATTTTTGATTAATATTGCAGAGGGCTTTGAAGGCGCTCTTGATGACAAAAAACATCGTGGGAACATTGATGGCTGGGGGTTTCACGACTTACCCTGGATACAAAGTTAGCTTTGATATCTGTAGCACGGGAATATACTTTTTTATTCTCCTAATATTTATTACGTGTTATTTTTTATTCACGTACAAACACAATCAATTTATATATAAAAAATTAATCTCGTGATAGAAAAATTAAGAAACATTGCAATCATTGCCCACGTTGACCATGGAAAAACAACACTAGTTGACAAGTTATTAGAACAATCCGGTACTTTCTCTAAGCATGAAAAATTAGACGAAAGAATGATGGATTCTAATGATCTGGAAAAAGAACGAGGCATTACCATTCTGGCAAAAAATACGGCAATTGATTGGAATGACTATCACATTAACATTGTTGATACTCCAGGACATGCTGATTTTGGTGGTGAAGTTGAGCGCGTCTTGTCAATGGTTGATTCTGTCCTACTACTTGTAGATGCTGTAGATGGTCCTATGCCTCAAACGAGATTTGTTACACAAAAAGCTTTTGCTTTAGGTTTAAAACCAATTGTAGTGATTAATAAAATTGATCGCCCTGGTGCACGCGCAGATTGGGTTGTGGACCAAACTTTTGATTTATTTGATAACTTAGGTGCAACAGATGAACAACTAGATTTTCCTATTATTTACGCTTCAGCAATTAATGGGTATGCCGGACTAGAAAACGATATATCCGGTGGAGACATGACCCCGTTATTTGAAACAATTATTGAAAAAGTATCCCCCCCTCCTGTAGATGTTGATGCTCCTTTTCAAATGCAAGTTATCAGCCTTGATTACAACTCTTATGTTGGTATCATCGGGATAGGACGCATACAGCGAGGCACAGTAACTCGCAATATGCCATTAACGTTAATTGATACAGAAGGCAATACGCGCAATGGTAGAATGCTTAAGCTATACGGATTTAGTGGCTTGGAAAGAGTTGAAATAGAGTCTGCCCAAGCGGGTGATATTATTGCTTTCTGTGGAATAGATAAACTACAAATTTCTGAAACCTTATGTGATCCAGAAAATGTTGAATCTTTACCAAAATTATCAATTGATGAGCCAACGGTCAGTATGACGTTTCAAGTCAACAATTCACCTTTTGCAGGAAAAGAAGGTAAATTTATCACCACTCGTCAAATTCGTGATCGTTTAGATAAAGAGTTACAACATAATGTCGCTTTACGTGTTGAATCAACTGATGATCCGGATAAATTTAAAGTCTCCGGTCGTGGAGAGCTTCATTTATCTGTATTGATTGAAAATATGCGAAGAGAAGGCTTTGAAATGGGTGTTTCTCGACCTCAAGTTATTATCAAAGAAATTGATGGCGTTAAATCTGAACCTTTTGAATATGTAACTATTGAAGTTGAAGAACAGCACCAAGGTACCATCATGGAAAAATTAGGTGACCGTAAAGGCGACCTAAAAGATATGGTTCCTGATGGCAAAGGTCGTATTCGTTTGGAATACATTGTACCATCACGAGGCCTACTGGGCTTTCAAACTGAATTTTTAACAGCAACATCTGGCTCGGGCTTGTTTTATCATGTATTTGATCATTACGGTCCAGTGAAAGAAGGAGAAGTTGGTAACCGAATTCGTGGTGTGCTTATTTCTATGGCAAAAGGTAAAGCGGTTGATTATTCTTTACACCCACTACAGGCCCGTGGCGAATTACTAGTAGTCAATGGTGATGAAATATACGAAGGGATGCTTGTTGGCATCCACTCACGCACCAATGATTTAGTTGTCAATCCGACAAAACCAAAGCCGCTAACAAACGTCCGCGCATCAGGAACAGATGAAAGCCTAACGTGTGCAAAAATTCAAAAAATGACTTTGGAGCAAGCACTGGAATTTATCAGTGATGATGAGTTAGTAGAGGTTACACCTGAATCAATTCGTTTACGTAAAGTTTTATTAACTGAAATTGAGCGTAAACGCGCTAAGTAATCTTCATAGACAAACAGATTTTAGACATGAGCCAACGTAAAGCACAAGTCGAGAGAAATACGCTCGAAACTCAAATTAAAATAGATATTAATCTGGATGGATCTGGAAAAGCATCCTTTTCGACTGGCGTTCCTTTTCTAGATCACATGCTAGATCAAGTCGCTAGACATGGCTTAATTGATCTAAATATTGTAGCAAAAGGTGATTTGGAAATTGATGCCCATCATACCGTTGAAGACATAGGCATTACACTTGGACAAGCATTTAAAAAGGCTCTAGGCGATAAAAAAGGCATTGTTCGTTACGGTCATTCTTATGTTCCATTAGATGAAGCCTTATCCAGAGTAGTTATTGATTTTTCAGGCAGACCGGGTTTATTTTATGAAGTCAAATTCCCAAGAGCCACAATAGGTTCTTTTGATGTTGATTTGTTTCGTGAATTTTTTCAAGGGTTTGTTAATCATGCTGGTGTATCTTTACATTTAGATAATTTAAAAGGTAGCAACGCCCATCACGTTGCTGAAACTATTTTCAAAGCCTTTGGACGAGCAATACGAATGGCAATAATAGCTGACCCCAGAATGGCTGGTATTATGCCTTCTACAAAAGGTTCTTTATAACATCCAATTTTTTTTTAACTATGTCATCAGTTGCCGTTATTGATTATGGAATGGGAAATTTACACTCCATTGAGAAAGCCCTACAACACGCAGTGCCCGAAATTGATGTCCGAATAGTATCTGACTCAAAAAGTATACATCAATGCGACCGGGTTTTATTTCCTGGTGTAGGAGCTATCAGAGATTGTATAAAAGCACTTGATAGTTCAGGACTAGCCCCAATTATCAGAGATGTCGTACAAACGAAACCTTTCCTAGGAATTTGTCTTGGAATGCAAGCCTTACTGAGCGACAGCGAAGAAAATGATTTAACAACATGCTTTGATATTTTTCCTGGGCATGTAAAGCATTTCTCTACTGATTTAACGGATGCTGTTGGCAATCGATTAAAAATTCCACATATGGGCTGGAATAAAGTCTTACAAAAACCACATCCATTATGGGAAGACATACCACAAAATAGTCGGTTTTATTTTGTTCATAGCTATTATGCGAAGCCAGAAAATGAATCGGATATTATTGCTACGACTGATTATCCAACAGCTTTTACTAGCGCACTAGCAAAAAATAATATTTTTGCAGTACAATTTCACCCAGAAAAGAGCCAAGCTGTTGGCCTACAATTGTTGAAAAATTTTTTATATTGGGATGGCACAACTTACTAACAAAACGTTCTATCCACACCTAATTTATAACTTAGTTCAAATAGAGATTGAAACATGTTGCTTATACCTGCAATAGATTTAAAAGAAGGAAAATGTGTCCGCTTACGCCAAGGTCGTATGGAGGATGATACGATATTTTCTGACGACCCTGTAGCGGTTGCTGGAAAATGGGTTGAACAAGGTGCGAAACGCATTCATTTAGTTGACCTTGATGGTGCCTTTGCTGGAAAACCAAAAAATGCTGATGTTATCCATGCTATCGTCGATGCTTTTCCCGATATTCCTATACAAATTGGTGGAGGTATTCGTGATGAAGAGACGGTCCAAGGCTACCTTAATGCAGGTGTTCAGTTTGTAATTATTGGAACTAAAGCAGTGACAGAGCCTCACTTTATTACCCACGTTGGAGTTGAATTTCCTGGACATATCATTGTTGGTCTTGATGCAAAAGAGGGTAAAGTAGCCATTAATGGCTGGTCAAAGCTTTCTCGGCATAGTGTTATTGACCTGGCTCAACAATTTGAATCTGATGGTGTAGAAGCTATTATCTATACTGATATTTCAAGAGATGGCATGATGAAAGGTGTCAATATTGAGGCTACTGCTAAATTAGCTGAGGCCATCCGTATTCCTGTTATTGCCTCTGGCGGCATAACCAATATGGATGATATTCATGCATTAGGTAAAGTTGCAGAAGATGGTATTATGGGTGCAATAACAGGTCGAGCCATTTATGAGGGAACGCTTGATTTTGCAGAAGCAGAAAAAATTGCAGAAAATTATTAATTATGAGCTTGGCAAAACGTATTATTCCCTGCTTGGATGTTGACAATGGACGCGTTGTAAAAGGCGTTAAGTTTGTTGATATTAAGGATGCCGGCGACCCTGTAGAAGTTGCTAGGCGCTATGATCGTGAAGGAGCCGACGAAATCACTTTTCTTGATATTACTGCAACCCATGACAATAGAGAAACAATTGTCCACGTTGTAGAGCAAGTAGCGAGTGAGGTATTTATCCCATTAACTGTAGGCGGTGGAATTAGAGAGCTAGATGATATACGCCGAATGTTAAATGCGGGTGCTGATAAAATTGGCATAAATAGTGCCGCTGTTTTTAGACCAGAATTTGTAAAAGAAGCAGCAAATAAATCTGGCTCCCAATGTATCGTTGTTGCAATAGATGCAAAAAAAGTCAATTTTAAAAATGAACAAAATCACTGGGAAATATTTAC
>JAKIVF010000153.1 GCA_021647145.1 Methylococcaceae bacterium
CATGCAAGGTGGTTTGCTTGCCATCAAAATAGAAATTACTTTTACGACCAGAAGCGAGTGTTACCTCACGCTCTTCGTAGGACAGCTCAACCAAGATCGGTTTTAATTGCTCTTTAATACTCATTACTCTCTCCTTGAAATAACTTTAACCATAGCATCATAAGTACTTGTTAAGTCAGAATAGTCCAAGTTGTTTATCAGAGTTTAGACGAGGGAACTTGACTGGATACTCACCACTGAAACAAGCATCACAAAAATCGATGTCGTCGTCCCCGAGTTTCCGTACCACTGCATGCATCCCTTCCCGAGACAAGTAGCCGATAGTGTCGGAGGTGACATAGCGATTGATTTCCTCAATGGTGTGTGATGCCGATATCAGCTCTTTGCGGGACGGCGTATCGATACCGTAAAAACAGGGGTAACTGGTCGGCGGACTAGAGATACGCACATGAATTTCCTTGGCCCCGGCGTTACGAATCATCTTGACAATCTTGCGTGAAGTGGTGCCGCGAACGATGGAGTC
Organism: Methylococcaceae bacterium; assembly: GCA_021647145.1. GTDB lineage: Bacteria > Pseudomonadota > Gammaproteobacteria > Methylococcales > Methylomonadaceae > QPIN01. The sequence goes on from JAKIVF010000153.1 coordinate 524, forward strand.
ATCAACTACGACCACCCGCTTACCCTCAATAATCTCGCGAACCGGATTCAGCTTTAGCTTGACCCCGAAATGGCGGATCGATTGTTGCGGCTCAATAAAAGTGCGGCCGATATAATGGTTGTACCCAGCCTTCAAGAAAACTTATCAAATGCAATTATGGAAAGTCTAGCTTGCGGAACGCCTGTTGTTGGGTTTGATGTTGGTGGTAATAGCGATATGATTGAACATCAAATTAATGGCTATCTGGCAAAAGCATTTGATACAACTGACTTAGCAAAAGGCATTGAATGGGTTTTAAATTCACCTGATTATGAATCCTTGTCTACTAATGCACGCAATAAAGTAATGAGAGAATTTGATAGCAAAATAGTTATTAAAAAATATATTTCACTATACCATTCCATTTTAAACAAAGAGCCTTTCTCTTCTGTAACTAGGGCATAAAATCTAAAAGTGAAAAAACTCCCCATCGGCATCCAAACTTTTTCAGAAATCCGCGAGGAAGGTCATTGCTATGTCGACAAAACACCCCTTATTCACCAATTAGTTGAAACGGGGAAGTATTATTTTCTCTCCCGTCCTCGGCGTTTTGGAAAATCATTGCTAGTCAGTACGTTACAAGCTTCTTTTTCTGGTCAACAGGATTTATTTACTGGGCTTTTTTTAGAAAAAAACTGGGATTGGAAAACTATTTATCCAGTCATTTCAATTGGTTTTGGGCGTGGAATAATTGAGAGTCGCAATATACTATGTGAGCGTATTTATGCCCAACTTGAAGAAAATGCCTCTCTATATAATGTCACATTACATAACAAAGACTTGGCAAACCGTTTTGCAGAACTTATCCAAAAATTGCATAGAAAATACGCACAACGCGTAGTCATTCTAATTGATGAATACGATAAACCGATTTTGGATAATATTGATTGTCCTGAAATGGCAACAGAAATGCGAGAAGGGCTAAAGAATTTTTATTCAGTCATTAAAGATAGTGACGCGCATGTTAAATTTGCTTTTCTAACAGGGGTCAGTAAATTTAGCAAGGTAAGTTTATTCAGTGGCTTAAATAACCTTAAGGATATTACGCTTGATTCCCGTTATGCCACTTTGTGTGGTTATACTGAGAATGACATTCACTCAGTTTTTGCTGATTATCTGGAAGGGATTAATTTTGAAAAGTTACGCCTTTGGTATAACGGTTATAATTTTCTTGGCGAAAAAGTTTACAACCCCTATGATGTATTGCTTTATCTTGATCACCGAGTATTTAAAAATTATTGGTTTGAAACAGGTAGTCCTGGTTTTTTGATAAAGTTGATCCAGCAAAAACAATACGCAGTTCCTCAGCTGGAAAAAGTGATTGCCAGTGAAACTTTATTATCCAGTTTTGACGTAGAGCATATTGAAATAGAAACCCTGTTATTTCAAACAGGATATTTAACCATTCAAAATGTTATCCAGCAAGGCTCCCGAACTTCTTATCAGCTAAATTATCCTAATCTTGAAGTTAAAATGAGTTTAATGGAAAGTGTGTTGAATATGCTAGTACAGCAACCCGCTGAGCGCGAGCGTAATCTATCATTAATTTACCAAGCGTTAGAACAGAATAATTTTGAGCAATTAGAACAGGTTTTTTCTGCTTTTTTTTCGGCAATCCCTCATGACTGGTATCGCAAAAATCAACTGGCAGGTTATGAGGGGTATTATGCTTCAATTGTTTATTGCTATTTTGTGGCGTTGGGGTTGGATGTAACTGCTGAAGATACCACAAATAAAGGCCGTATTGATTTAACGGTAAAGCTAAATCGGAATGTATACCTAATTGAATTTAAAGTGGTGAGTGATAATAAGGAACGGATTGGTAAAGCACTTGAGCAAATAAAGGCTAAAAAATACCAAGAAAAATTTTTAAACCAGAACTTAAATATTTATTTAGTCGGTATTACATTTAATAAAGAATCTAGGAATATTATTAGTTTTGTTTGGGAGCAGGTTTGAAAAAGGGTATAAATATATTTACCTGCTAAACTTAATTTAGTCAGGGTTATTTTACCGAATTGTCCAGAATAACTAAATGAATTAAAGCCAAAGATGGTTGGTGTACTTGATGAGGAGCCAAGATTAAGAGAGTCGTTTAATTATTGTATAAAATACTACACATTATTTGTTTTTATGATTAAATTATCATGTATTTTAATCATATATTTAGGTGCAAGATGTGGACTTTCTAGAAATTGGGCGGCAGATTACCTCTTTAAGACAGCAGCAAAAATTATCTCAACAGCGTGTGGCGGAGCATGTGGGTATTTCTCGCTCTACATTAAATGCCTTGGAAACAGGTCGGGCTGGTGATGTTGGATTACGAAAAGTTTTAAAAATACTGGATTATCTAGGGTATGAAATGAGTGTAAAAGAGAAGTCTAGTTTTCCGACATTTGAGGAATTAAGTCGTGAGTGAGCAACTTGGCGTACGAGTTTATCAACAAGCTACGGGGCGTTTGCTAAGAGAAAATAAGGAGTATATTTTTAATTATGATGTGGGCACACATAAGGATGACTTTATTTCTCTCACTATGCCCATTCGCGCTAAAAGCTATGTTTATCCTAGGTTACACCCGATATTTGAAATGCATTTACCTGAAGGGTATTTACTTTCAATCATTAAAAAACATTTTTCTAAGTTAACGGACACGGATGATTTTGGCCTTTTACGTTTGCTTGCACCCAGTGTTAGAGGACGGGTAAATTATGCCGATCAAACGGTACAAAATTCGGTCCTGACCCTTGAGGAATTACTGCACCCTAAGCAAGGTGACTTGTTTGAGGAATTAGTTTCTCGATTTGCTTTGCTTTCTCCATTGAGTGGTGTACAGCCAAAGGTCTTGGCGCAGGTGGAAAATAAAGCGACTTTAAAACTAGAAGATTATATTGTAAAAGCTTGGGGACTGGACTACCCTGAATTAGCCTTAAATGAATATTTTTGTATGTTAACTGCAAAAAAAGCAGGGATTGACGTGCCAGAGTTTTATTTATCGGATGATGATGCGCTGTTTATTATGCGTCGCTTTGATATTGACTCTGATGGACAGACTTTAGGATTTGAAGACTTGTGTGTCTTGCAGGCTAAATCACGCGACGATAAATATACGGGCAGTTATGAGCAAATTGCAAAGAGTATAAAGATTTTTACGTCACCTGCTTACAAAATGAGGTCTTTGCAACAGTTTTTTAAAATGGTTGTGTTAAATAATCGTTTGCAAAATGGTTGTGTTAAATAATCGTTTGCAAAATGGTGATGCACATTTAAAAAACTTTGGTTTGCTTTATGAGGATATTAATTCTACCCGTCTTGCGCCTGTATATGATGTAGTGAGTACAACTTTTTATATTAAAAATGATATTGCTGCTTTGACATTGCTGGGGAGTAAAAAATGGTGGGGTAAAAAGTTTTTACTCCGTTTTGGTGTGGAAACGTGTGAATTATCCGTTAAACAGGCTAATCATTTATATGGTGAATGTGAGCTTGCTTTATCTAGCGTTAATGAAGAGGTAGAGGCAAGGCTTGCAATTGAGCCTGTTCAAAAAAAACGCTTACTGCTTGAGCATTTATCTAGCTTGATGGACGATGCTAGTGGTTTAAAAAAAATTGTTAATGAAACTATCTGAATAGACTCAATGAAGGAACATAAAATTTCAGTGTCAACCTTGTTTTCACTTGATTCACAATACAGTACAACACGGTGTGTGACTTTTAATCAGCCGGAAGTGACTAATGAAGTAACGGGTAAAATTCATTCAGTTCTCTTTTTACCTGACAATTCAGAACGTGTGGCCCAAGGCGGTTTGCGTACTCAAGGCTATTTTAAGCGTAACCAAACAGATATGCCATTGATTACTGTGGTTACCGTTGTCTTTAATGGTGTCAAATATTTAGAACAAACTATTATTAGTGTGATTGAACAATCTTACGCTAATGTGGAATATATTATTATTGATGGTGGCTCTAATGATGGCACACTGGATATCATCAAAAAATATGAAAGTCAGATTGATTATTGGGTCAGTGAACCTGATAAAGGGATTTATGGCGCAATGAATAAAGGTATAAGTTTAGCTAATGGAGAATGGTTAAACTTTATGAATGCAGGTGATTGGTTTTATTCTAAAAATATTATCACATTGATTACAAACTCAAATATTCAAGCAGATTTTATATACGGAAACCATGAAAGTAGATATCCGACGACCCAGGTAAAACATAAAGCAGGTTTACTGAAAAATGTTTGGAAAGGTATGGTTTTTTGTCATCAAAGTTTTTTTGTTAGAAAAGAATTGCAACTATGCCATCCTTATGAAACCAGCAACTATATTATCTCTTCTGATTATGATTTTATTTCCAAACTCATTTATAAATATAAAATGGATTCTCACTATTTGGATCAGTGTCTTTCTTCCATTGATGCAGTAGGTTATAGTGGGGATAATGTATTGGCATGTACTCTCGAACAGTACAAGGTTGCAAAAAAATATAATAATCATGTTTTTTTACATTTTTATTATATTTACAAATTCACTATTGCTCTACCTAAAGAAGTGATTAAATCTGCTTTTCCTATTTCTTTGGTTGATACGATTCGAACGGTACTCTATAAATAATGAAATTTTCCTTAATCGTTGCTACTTTACATAGAACATCTGAAGTTGATAGTCTGTTAACATCTTTAGTCAATCAGGTTTATAATGATTTTGAAGTTATTATTGTAGATCAAAACTCGGACGATAGATTAGATACAATTATAAAATCTTATTCAAAGACTCTAAAGGTTACTCATACCCATTGTGAATCCAAAGGTGCTTCACATGCCAGAAATCATGGAATAGAATTAGCAACAGGAGAAATCATCACTTTTCCTGATGATGATTGTGAATATCCTCATGACTTATTAAGTGAAATTTATAAAGAATTTAATAATGTTAAAATTTCTGGCATATCGGTCTCTTCACACGATAAAAATGGAGGGAAAGGTATTGCACGGTTTGCTAAAGAAAGAAAAATAATTACTAAACTTAACATTTACATGACATGTGTTGAGTCTGGAATATTTATTCGAAATAAATGTTTGGGTAATGTTAGGTTTGATGAGGAGTTAGGGATTGGCTCACCTACCATGCTATGGTCAGATGAAGGGCCTGATTTATTATTGTCGTTAATAAAGAAAGGAGAAAAATTTTTATTCATTCCAGAATTGTTTTTTTATCACCCAAACCCTGTAAAGTCATATGATGAAAAAAGTATAATAAGGTCTTACCGATATGGTTGTGGTCGAGGTGCTTATTTAAGAAAACGCAATTATCCCTTATGGTTTGTTTTTTACGTTTGGCTATTATATGTGGCTGGCGTTCTAATTGCTTTGTTTCAATTAAACCCAAATAAAGTTAAATATTATTATCATGGGTTAGTTGGTCGAGTGGCTGGTTATTTTTTTCAAAAAAAATTTAAAAATACTACACTATGACTGATCATTTCCTTAAGTACTTATATAAAAATAATATAACTAAATTTTTCTTTCATTTCTTTTGGGTAGAAGGGACGACTTTAATTGCGAAGTATGTATCTGTCGTGGCTAAAGCCCCTCCTACAAATGCTAAATGTGTGTTCACTTAACTTAACCATGAAAGTTGCGATTATCCATTACTGGCTAGTCAATATGCGGGGGGGGCGAAAAGGTCATTGAAGCTCTTTTGGATATTTATCCAGAGGCGGATATTTATACGCATGTTGTTGACTCTGAAAAAATTTCAGAAAAAATCAAGCAGCGCGTTGTAGCTACGACATTTATTCAGAAAATGCCCAAAGCGGTTAAATACTATCAGTCTTATTTACCCTTAATGCCTTATGCATTGGAGCAACTAGATTTAAGGCAATATGATTTAATTATTTCCAGTGAATCGGGGCCTGCAAAAGGC
>JAKIVF010000154.1 GCA_021647145.1 Methylococcaceae bacterium
TTATCGGGATAAAATTTTAGCTTCTCTCGCGTGCTATCGCACACGTCGAATCGGCAAATTTCCCTGTGGCCTACTGCGGACTAAAAATCATCACTCCGCTATCGCTCCGTTTCCATGATTTTCAGCGATGGAAATTTAATAAATTGTACTTACTCATTCCTTAATAATAAATCTGCCAGTTCAACAACCTGATTTTCAGTAATTTCTTGAATAGAAAAATCATTTTTATTTAATTTTGATGGGTTAACAATAGAAGAAGATTTTAAAACTTTATTGATAGTCGTTTGATAAACTCGGCTAACAGGTGTCGGGCCAAATAAAGTAATCGAGGGTTTATTTAATCCCCAAGCCATATGAGTTGGTCCTGTATCATTACCAATAACTAGGTCTGAATGAGCTAAAACGGCTTTTAGATTGTTAAAATCTAATTTTGGCAATACTCTGACTTTTTCCGTCCTTTCAGCAATCCAATCTGCATCTTTTTTTTCTTGATCATTTCCCCAAACAATTAAGCTTTGTGCATTTATTTTTTTTATTACCTTTAAATATTTTTCTTTTGGATAGTTACGACTTGGCCAAGTAGAACCAATCACAAAAATTATATTCGCTTTATCTCTAGAATAATAATTACCTAATGTGCTATCCCAATCTTTATAAAACAGGAAAGAGACTTTATCCAGAATTTGTTCTCTACTGATTTCTAAATCTAAAGGCTGTGTAATAACAGTTACATTTCTATCAATTGTATTTTTATCATAAGGACATGATATTTTCTTTTCATAGAACAAAGCTGCCACCTTTTCACGAGCAGAATGCTTATCAAAACCCACAGTTTTTGATGATATTACCCTTGCTAAGATAGATGATTTTAATAGCCCTTGAGCATCAATCACTAGATCATAATTATTTTTAGAAAGGCTTTTAATATGCCTAAGTTCTTTAAAAAAATTACTTTTATTTTTTTTTAGGGACTTTATATTGACCGTATAAATTTGGTTTATATCAGGATTCTCATGTAAAACACCTGCAAATCTTTCTTCTACTATCCAGTCAATTACAATCTGAGGAAAAGCTTGTTTAATAAATTGTAATGCAACCATTGCATGAACTATATCCCCTAAGGCAGAAAGTTTAACAATGCCGATTTTCATATTGAATATGAATCAATTATAGCCAATATCTGTTGAGGGCGAATATCTGTCAAGCATTTGGTATGCTCTAAAGGACATTCCCTTTTAAAACAAGGGGAACAATCCAGATTCAGCTCTATTATTGTAGAGTTTCTATTTAAAGGTGGAGTAAAACTTGAGTCTGATGAACCATAAATAGCAATCAGTTTTTTATTAAGTGCTGCTGCTACATGCATTAAACCAGAGTCATTAGAAACGACAATATCAGCTAGCGACATTAAATCAATAGCTTCAGCCAATGATGTTTTTCCACTAAAATCCTCACATGTTTTAGCTGTGAGCAGGTTAATTTGTTCTGCAACTGACCGGTCTTTTTCTGAACCAAATATCCAAACAGACCATCCTTGTGCAACTTTTTGTCTTGCCACAGCAGCATAATGCTGAGCAGGCCACCGTTTTGCAGCGCCATATTCAGCACCAGGGCATAATGCCAGCACCTTACCACTTGATAAATTTAATTGGAATTTCTCAGCAACCCCCTTTTGTTTATCTGAATTTATTTTTAATTTAGGAACAGAATAATCAGGAGGTTGTTTCGAATATACAGGCAAGCCTAAAGAAACAAACCGTTGCACCGTCATGGTTAAAATTTCTTTATCTAGTTTTCGAGTATCATTTAATAGCCCCCAGCGCATTTCTCCTAAATAACCTGTCCGTAAGGGAATATGTGCAAAAAAGGGAATAAGTGCTGACTTCCATGAGTTAGGCAATACAATCACTTGGTCATAACGACATGAACGCAATTTTTTACCCAATACGAATCGTTCAGACAAACCAAACTGGCCATGTATCAGTGGCATAGAAAATGCACTAGTTATTTGAGGCATTCTTTCTAGTAATGAAAATGACCACTTTGGAGCCAAAACATCAATTTGACAGTTAGCATCGCGGCTTTTAAGAGTTATGAATAAACTTTGTGCCATAACCATATCACCAACCCATGAAGGCCCAATGATTAATAATTTATTATACTTGTCTAAAGACACTTTAAAAAAATATTTAAGAAACGTAACTTAACCACTCTTGATGATCATCCCTTCGCCCATGAACATAATCGAAATAAAGAGCTTGTAATTTTTCTGTAATAGATCCTCGTGCTCCGTCTCCAATAACTCGTCCATCATATTCTCTAATTGGCGTCACTTCTGCAGCTGAACCCGTAAAAAATGCTTCATCAGCAACATAGACTTCATCACGTGAAATACGTTTTTCAATTACTTCAATCCCTTGCTCACGAGCAATGGTAATAAGAGTATCTCGAGTAATTCCCTCAAGTGCAGATGTAGTTTCTGGTGTGAACAACTGTTCATTTCTTACTATAAATAAGTTCTCACCGCTTCCTTCGGCAACAAATCCTTCATGATCAAGTAACAAGGCCTCATCATAACCAGTCGATAATGCTTCCTGTAAGGCTAAAATTGAGTTTATGTAATTTCCATTAGCTTTAGCTTTACACATTGTGCTATTGACATGGTTCCGAGTATATGAGGATGTTCTTATTCTAATTCCTTTTTCCATACTTTCAGCCCCTAAATAAGCACCCCATTCCCACCCAGCAATCATGACATGAACTTTCAAATTATCAGCACGTAATCCCATTCCTTCTGAACCGTAAAAACACATGCTACGAATATACCCACTATCCAGATTATTTTTTGCAATTGCTTTACGATGAGCTTTATTAATCTCATCTTTACTAAAAGGGATTGTCATATTTAAAATATGAGCAGAACGAAAGAGCCTATCCGTATGTTCATGTAATTTGAATATCGCCGTTCCTTGTTCCGCATGGTAAGCACGTAAACCTTCAAAAACTCCAGCACCATAATGTAAAGTATGAGTTAACACGTGAACCTTTGCCTCTCGCCACTCAACCCACTCCCCATCCATCCAAATTACTCCATCTCTATCATCCATTGTTATCATATTATTGTTGCCTACTTAATTTAATTCGTTTATTGATCTTAAGAATTCATTAAACCACGCTTACGACAAAGCTAATCCATAAAATCATGCCATAACTGCTCAACTTGGGACCTTATTTCTACAAATTGTTCACTTGTTGCTTCTGCTGGTTTTCCTTGTAAAACTTGTCTATGTCCATAATCTCGATATTGACAAAATGCATTTTGAAGTAATGCTGCATTGTCTTTCGATATAAAACCATGATCAACTAATCCATCTAATAATCTTATAGTATCAGTATAAATTGCAAGTCCGCCATTTTTTGAGGAATTTGCCAAGATGCCAAATTGTACTATAAACTCAATATCTGCAATACCACCTTTACTGTGTTTTAAGTTAAAAACTGTTGTGTCTTTAGGTACTAAGTTTTCTCGCATTTTTTCGCGCATTTCTCTGACTTCTTTTTTTAAATTATCTGGCTGTCTGGGTAAGGCAAGAACTCTCTGTCGTATTTGCTTAAATTTATGCTTAAATTTAGGGTCTCCTGCAACAAATCTCCCTCTAACTAAAGCTTGATGCTCCCATGTCCAAGCTTCGTTTTTTAAATATTCTTCATATTTATTAATATGAGTGACTAATAAACCAGAATCACCACTAGGTCTTAATCGTAAATCGACCTCGTATAACCTACCTGACAACATCTTTGTGTCTAAAACATGTCTAATTTTTTGTGCCAATCGTATATAAAATTGTGTACAACTCAAAGGTTTTTTACCATCTGACATTGCATAAACTTCTTCACTATCATATAAAAAGATCAAATCTAAATCGGAACCATAACCTAACTCTAATCCACCAAGTTTACCCAGCCCTACTATTGCAAACCCTTTATCAGCATCCTTTACATTAGGTGGGTATCCATGTTTATCTGTTAGTATTTTCCAGACTCGGTCTACTACCTGCTCAAGAATTGCTTCAGCTATATAAGATAAATAGTCACTAACCACTGTTAATGGAATCACACCACTTATATCCGCTGCTGCAACCCTCAATACACTTAGGTGTTTAAATTGTCTAAGTTGAATCATAAGCTGTTCTACATCAAGCTTATCAACTTTTTTTAATTCATAATCTAATTTTTCTATTAACTCTTGTTTCTTTAAAGGTTCATACAAAGAACGAGAATCAAGCAACTCGTCAAATAAAACTGGATAAAGAGCTAAATATTCACAAATCCAAGGACTAGCAGATGCAAGGTTAATCAGCTGGTTAAGTGCTTTAAGGTTTTCTGCTAATAATGATAAATATACATTCCTTCCAACTACAGCTTCAAAAAGAACCAGAATACGTCTTAAGGTTTCATCCTGATCCTCAACTTGTTGAACTGCTTCAATTACAATAGGAACTAAGCGATCTAACACAGCAGCACCTTTTGCAGACATTCTTATTACAGCAGGAGATTTTTTAAAATTTTGAATAAAAGACAAAGTATTTACACAGCTATCAAACCCATAATCTTTTAAGTATTCCAATAAAAGTTCTTTATCATCATGACTCATCCATATTAAATATGATTTTTTCAAACTTTGTTTTTCTTCAGAAACAGAAAAGACTGTATCAAAAATAACATGAACATCTTTTCTTATTTTATCCAGAGCTTGTTTAAATGATAGCCAGTCAGAATAGTTCATTGAATGGGCTAAAATAGCCTTTACTTCATTATCAATCGGTAAATCATGGGCTTGTTTATCCTGATATTGTTGGATATGGTTTTCTACCTTTCGTAAAAACTTATAGGCAAAGCTTAAAATTTTGACATCACTTTTTACCATCAATCCTAAATTTTCCAGTGTCACTAATATTTTTAAAATTTCTCTTTGTTGTAATTCGACCTCATGCCCACCACGTATTAATTGAAAAGCCTGGCCAATAAATTCAATTTCCCTGATTCCACCAGGACCCAACTTAACGTTTTCCATGCACTCTTTTCTTTTTAGTTCTTGTGTAATCTGGTATTTTAATGATCTAAGTTCTTCAAAAGCACCATAATCTAAATAACGCCGATAAACAAATGGCTTTATCATGGTAGTCAGTTTTTTTCCACTATTAAAGTCACCGGCTACTTGTCTTGCCTTTATCATTGCATAACGTTCCCATTCCCTAGCTTGAGTCATATAATAATTTTCTAATCCATCAAACGTCATGATAATTGGCCCACTTTCTCCAAATGGACGCAAACGAACATCTGTTCTAAAAACAAAACCATCATTAGTCACTTCATCTAACACTTTAATTAAAGAGCGACAAATCCTGGAAAAAAATTCACCATAAGTAGTTTGTTTTCGGTCATTTAAAACACCGTCTTCTGCATAAGCAAAAATCAAATCAATATCAGAAGAATAATTGAGCTCCCAAGCACCCAGTTTACCCATCCCTAAAACTACTATATTCATAGGTGTTCCATCTTTTAAACAAGGTTCTCCTTTACGAATACAAGCTTGTTGAAATAGAAAGTCCAGAGCAATTTGAATACATGATTCTGCAAGAGCGGTAAGATCACATAATGTTTCATTTAATTCATCCCACCCAGCAAGGTCTCTCCAGGCAATACGAATCATTTCTCTATTTCTGAATTGCCTCAACTGTGTCATTAATACTGCTTCAGTATCAATTGAATTTAGATGTATAGCTTTATGAAAAGAGTTTCTACATTGACTAGAAAACAAATCATTCGTTTGTATCAAATCGACTAAAACTTGTGGATTGCGTAAGCATTGATCTCTAACAAATTGGCTACAATAAAATATATGCGCTATGGTTTTTCTAATTTTTTCCGTGTTGAGACTATCGCGCTGTTCCTGGCTGATATTTTCATCAAATTGAACTAGAAAATCAATTATGCTTTGTTGTGCTGTTTCAGGAAGCAACCCTATTTCTTTTTTTAGAATAGAATTTAGCATCATATTTTTTTACTTTATATAAATAGAATATTTATATAATCATACCTAAAACTAATACTAAAAGTTAAAAAAAGGACCTAGTATCACCAATTTTCATTTCCATTGAGCAAAAAAAAACCCAAAGTCTTTGACTTTGGGTTTCTTAAATAAAAGCTTGGCAATTCCCTACTTTCACATGGCAACCTGCCACACTATCATCGGCGCTAAGCGGTTTCACTGCCGAGTTCGGGATGG
>JAKIVF010000014.1 GCA_021647145.1 Methylococcaceae bacterium
GCTTATAAAATCATTTTTTTTATACTCAATGGCTTGACTCTTTCCAATTTTACCTCTGTTATCAACACACCATTTTATACGAGTATTACCTATATCAACCAATATATTCATGATTGTCGAAAGCTGACTTCGCCAGAAGCAAATGTTTTAAGCTCACCTTGGTCATTGGCTAACAATAACAAACCATTTTTATCAATTCCCTTTACCACACCTGTAAAAACCTGCTTTCCCACGAATAGGTTAACTTCCTTACCTTTCATACAATCTAAATATTGCCATTCATTTAGATAACTATCTAAAGTATCTTTTTCAAAATTTGCAATCGTAGGCATCAGGTAGTTTAACAAAGTTGCAGTCAATTTATTTCTTATAGTTGCAGGGTTTTCTGTAATCAGCTGACTTAAATCCACCCAATCCTGGGTTATTGATTTAGCTTTTTCTTTGGGTAAATAGACATTCAACCCTAAGCCAATAACAGCATTACATGAGCCCCCTATCTCGCCAGAAACCTCAATTAATATACCGGCTAATTTTTTTCCTTGCCAATAAATATCATTAGGCCACTTTAAGCCAATATTATCAATACCAAGATCATTTAATGCTCGAATAACTGCAACACCAATAGCCAAACTCAAACCATTTATTGAGGCAGCACCATTTTGAAAGTTCCAAAGAATAGATAAATAAATATTACTACCAAACGGCGAGACCCAGTCCCGCCCTCTTCGTCCTCGTCCTGCTGTCTGATATTCTGCCAGACAAACAATTCCATTATTATTTGTTATTTCCGTTGTATTTAACTGAGTTTTATCACTTAAATAACTGTTCGTTGAATTGATACTATGATGAATTTCAAGTTGTTTTATTAAACAGCGAACTTTAGGCTTTAAGTATGAATTTATTTCAGTTTCAGACAATAATTGCAAGGGATGCTTTAAGCAATAGCCTTTACCGGAAATAGCATTAAATTCTAACCCCAGTTGTTCCACTAAATTATTGAGTTGTTTGCAGATTGCAGAGCGGCTTACACCAACTTTTTCAGCTAACTCAGTTCCTGAATGAAATTGACCATCTGCTAAAATGACTAGAATTTTTTTCTGGCTTGATGAAACAGGTGGGGTATTTTGCTCAGTTCTGTTTTTGTTCACGAATTTGTTGCATTTGCCTTTTCACAACATGTTTGATTAACACTTCACGATCATGGTCCTTCAAGTTAACATAATCAAGCCCTATTTGAAAAGGCATTGCTTCATCATTATTCACATTTTTATTACAATAGATAACTTTTCCATAAATAACAATCACAGCAAAACAAGAGGTTAATAATAACCTTATTTCCAGAAACTCACCTTCTTTAACCTCTGTAACACTCTCAAAGGCAACACCCGATGCGCTTATATTTGCATTACGAATATTACTATCAGAGACTTCATGTCCTTGCCTCATCGTTTCTTGTGCTATTAGATTTATTTTAGTATCTATAATTTTTAAATACTCTGCAACATCCGGATTGCTCTTCTCAATCAATTGCATCACTAATCGAGCTTCCTGATCTAGAACATCTAAACCGGTTACAAGAGAACAATTATCTAATAAATCATTAGTCACCTGGCTTGCAGAAAACACTGTCTGTTTATCCACGACTTTAAAATAAAGATTAACTTCATCGTCAATCCGAAAAAAACGTCGCCTATCTTCAGTCACTGCAATATTCGATTTATCCACGGTTGTATACCTACACGATTTATCCGAATTAGGGGAGTTAATTTGCTAACAAATTTGGTCAGAAGCTATTTTGTCACATTTTTAATTTGTCTTCTTGAATTATTTTGCTAACCTCTTCAAGTTTAAGTAATAAAGTTGGGTCATCTTGTGCAATAATAATCTCTACCCTTCTGTTTTTTGCGCGTTTTTTAGCGGTAGCGTTCGTTGTTAATGGCTTTGTATTTGCATAGCCTTCAACCACAATTCTTGTTGGGTCAATCCTTCTTTTAGCCATCATATAATGAGCTACAGTGACTGACCGAGAAGCCGCCAACTCCCAGTTTGATCTATACCAGTCTGTCTTTATCGGTATATTATCTGTATGACCCGCGACATGTATTGTTCCTTTAGTCCCTTTAACGGCCATTGTAATTTTTTTCATGACTGGCTCAAACCCTGCTTTAAGAATCGCAGTTCCTGATGGAAAAGAACCTTTTTCATTAATTCGGATGATAATTTTCAACTTATCTGTTTCTACTGTAACCAGTCCTTTTTTAATTTCTTTCTTTAAAGATTCCTTAATAATATCAGCCTGACTTTCTATTTCAGCGATTTTGGTTTCGAGTATTGTCTTTTTTACTTCTTCTAACTCTTCAACAGTAAAATCAAGTTTTGTAGAAGTCTGATTAGTTGTTTGTTTAACTTCTTCTATCGGTGTAGGTGTCGTTTGGGCAGGGGAAAAATGCTGAGCTATAATGCTGGTTCCCATAGGAATTTCAGTTGCAGGAATATCTCTTTGTACGCCAAATGCATTTTCCAAAGAAATAGATAACTTTTTAAATTTGGCTGCATCCATTGTCGCAAACGACAATAACAAAACAAAAAAACACATCAATAACGACATTAAATCTGCAAAAGTTGCTAACCATAACGGTGCACCTGCCGGTGGGCATTTAGGACATTCTTCAGCCATGGTAATTAATCCTCATCCGCTGTTTTACGTTTTTTCTCAGAAATATAAGAATTTAATAATGACTCTAATACCTTTGGGTTTATCCCTTCTTGAATTCCAGAGATAGTATCCACAACTAATTGCTTATTTGCTTTTTCGTAATTTAAAACATAAGCTAATTTGTCAACCATAGGCAATGCAAAACAGTTAGCCACCATTGCCCCATAAAGTGTTGTTAATAAGGCAACTGCCATTGCAGGTCCAATACTGGCTGGATCTGACATATTAGCCAGCATTTGCACTAAGCCAACCAACGTTCCGATCATACCCATAGCTGGCGCCAAATCGCCCACCCCTTTCCACATATCTTGACCAATTTCGTTTCTACTTACCATTAAGCTAATTTCTTGTTCCATCATTTTCTTTACAAAGGCCGGTTCATGTCCATCCACGCATAAACTAATTCCTTTTTTCATAAATGGATTAGAAATCTCTTCGCCTTCTAGTGCAAGTAAACCATTTTTTCTAGCCACATCGGCTAATCTGACAGCATCTTCAATCAATCCATTAGGGTCTTCTTTTTTATTTAAAAAAGTTTTACCTAAAATTCCAAAAGAACGGAGAAAATCGGATAATGGAATCCTCATTAAGCTAACGCCAAATGTCCCACCAATAACGATCAGTAATGAAGGGACATTAACAAATAGCATAACATCACCACCAGTGGCAATTGCCGCTACAATAATACCTATACCTAATAAAAAACCAACCAGGGAAGCTATATCCACTTTAAACCTCTTAAAATTTGCATAACGGGACAAAGATTCAATAACACCCTTGACCTAATTAGTTTTAATTTTAGTTGTAAATTTCTACTATTCAATACGATTTGTTGTGTTATTTTAATATCCTGTGTAAATATCCTAATCATCCCCCTAATTTAAAGATCTTTTTTATGAGCCACCCTGAATTCCCTATTAGTAACAATCTAATTTACTTAAACCACGCAGCAGTAGCTCCGTGGCCTAAGAGAACAAGCGATGCAGTCAAAAGTTTTGCAGAACAGAACACCGTCTATGGTTCTCATTATTATTTAGACTGGTTAAAAAAAGAAAAAATTATTCGTCATCAATTAAAAAACTTACTTAATGCACCTTCTTCTGATGATATAGCACTGGTCAAAAACACCTCCGAAGCACTTTCATTTGTAGCTTATGGCTTAGCTTGGAAAAAAGGGGATAATATAGTCAGTAGTAATGAAGAGTTTCCTTCTAATCGAATACCGTGGGAGTCGTTGTCAAACCAAGGCGTAGAACTCAGACAGGCCGAGCTACTATCAAAGCCCTCTCCTGAAGAGGCATTATTTTCACTGGTTGATGCCAATACTCGTTTAATTAGTATTAGCTCGATTCAATTCGCATCAGGCTTAAGAGTTGATTTAGAAAAAATAGGCCAGTTCTGTAAAGATAACGATATTTTGTTCTGTATAGATGCGATTCAAAGTCTAGGCGCAGTTAAATTTGATGTGCAAGCTTACCAGGCCGATTTTGTCATGGCTGACGGACACAAATGGATGTTTGGCCCTGAGGGTTTAGGCGTTTTTTATACCAACCCTGAATCACGTTCTAAACTTAATTTGACTCAGTATGGCTGGCATATGATGGCCAACATCCACAATTACGAAAATAAACCTTGGGAAATACATCCAACAGCTCAACGATTTGAATGTGGTAGCCCCAATATGCTTGGAATTCATGCTTGGTCAGCAAGCCTTTCTCTGTTGCTGGAAATAGGAATGGACAAAATTGAAGAGGATATTATTGAAAACGCAAACTATTTAACAGATAAAATAAAAAATCATCCTCAGCTAAATTTATTAAACAACCCTCAAGCTAAATTCAAATCAGGCATTGTGTTATTTGAACATACAACTATTGAGAATAAGCAGCTATATAAACATTTACAAAACAATGGGGTTGTATGTGCTTTAAGAGGTGGGGGCATCCGGTTTTCCCCACATTTTTATCATGATAAAGTTGAGTTAGATCGTGCTATTGATTTAATTGAATAAGGAAAAATCAATAATAAATTCATCTAAAAATATGCTCAAGATCAATACAAATCACTGTCAGCGGTACTGTAGATCTTGAACAAATTATTGTTCTATTTTCAATAGCCAGCCATCATTTTCAGGACAATTATTTGTACCTTTAGCTTTTATGCTAACTCTTACATAAGCCCCCTCAAGAGAAGCAGGTAAGTTCCCGGTCACAGAATATCCTCCACTTATTTTTTCAATATTAGTCTCAACAATCTGTTTTTTCATACTCACTTCTATCGTCTCTGGGTTAGTTGCTGCTGAAGCAACAAATGAAAACTCAGACTCAGGGGCAACGACAGATAAATGTGGTGGCGTAAATTGGCTAAGATCGGGTTTTTCACACGATTTTTTACTACTACTCCCACTTCCATAAGCAAAAATATTAGTGCTAAAAGCCACAAAAGTAAGGAGTGTCATTATCTTAATTATATTCATAAATTTCCTCAGCTAAATCCTGGTTAAATAATCGTCACTTAATTCATTAAACGCAACCGTTCTTATCAGCTCCATTGGTCAATTAAAATAATGGTGCTGATAGAGTAAGTATATTCTCAATTTTGATGAAAGTAAGTATAAATTTGATCATTCTCTATAATGCCGAGTTAAGCTGACACAACTCGAATGTTTAGTTATCGGTGTCCGTAACTCAGCAGAGGGTGACGATGGTTATTCATTTAAGCTGTGGTCAGCTTAACTCGGCATTATCCGCGTCACAGAGCGATAAAGGAGTGATACGGACAACTAAGATATAGACACCTAAAGAAAAATATAGATAGCTTAGTATTATCTATTTTAATATAATTAATCGCTAATTTACTTATCCTTTATTTCTATGGAGACTTTATGGAATTGATTGATTCATTATTCCCTCTTGGCTTGTCACATTATATTATCGGTGGTTTACTAATCGGTTTAGGCGTTAGCCTTTTATTTGTTGTAACTGGACTTGTTGGGGGAGCAAGTAGTGTTTATTCAGCAGTCTGGTCTTATTGCTCAAAAATATCTTTTTTCCAACAAGAACATTATACTAAAACGAGACAATGGCGATTAGTCTATGCAGCTGGACTTATTTTAGGCGCTTTTATCTGGGTAAGCCTTCCTAGTTCAGAGGTAACGATTACAAATGTTTCTTGGGGACAATTAGCTCTTGGAGGGTTTCTCGCGGGTTTCGGTGCACGCCTTGGAAATGGATGCACTTCAGGACATGGAATATGCGGCATGGCTTCACTAAGTTTAACCTCTACACTTGCTGTTCTGGTGTTTCTTTCAGCTGGCATGGTAACAGCTCAACTCGTCGCATCACTAGGATAACCTATTATGAAAACAACTCTTTATTGGCTTGCAATTTTAGCTTCTGGAACATTATTTGGTTTAGGGCTTTCGATCTCTTCTATGATTCAGCCCGAAGTTATCTTAAGTTTTTTACGTTTTGAAGATTTTGGTCTTTTCTTGGTGCTTGGGGGGGCGACTGGGTTAACAATGATATTTTATCAATACGCCCCTGGCTTTTTAAAAAAACCCTTATTAGCCGAGCAATTTAAACAAAAACCTATAACTCCAATGAAGCGTACTCTTTTTGGGGCTCTTATTTTTGGCATCGGCTGGGGAATTTGCGGGGTCTGTCCTGGGCCTGCTATCGCTGGTCTTGGCGCGGGAAATTGGCCATTACTTATTGTACTTTTAGCCATGCTTACTGGCGCATATGTTCAAGGGCGCTGGTTTTCCGGAAATTAACTCAAAATAGCAAACATGTTTAGCTGGAGACGTTAGGTTAACAATGGAGCTGTTAGCCTACCCTACGTTAATTTTATGCTTATTAAGATTTATTTACTACTAGCATAAGAAAAAAAATGTCTTCTTTATGGCCTTTAATCACGCTCAATGTATAAGAAAGTACAATCTTTAGTTAGAATTATACTGCTTAATCCTATTTCCAATTTTTTTAGCTATTGCTCTAATCCCATGTTCAGTTACTTTTTTATGGTTTCCTTTTAATTCAATATCAAAATGGTCTACAAGCTTTTTTGTTTTTACATTAACTACATTAACCATAAGATATGAAAATAAAAAACTCGGTTTACTATGTTGCCCTATAACCACCCAGTCTGCACCAAATTTTTCACCCAAAGACCCAGCAATATCATGGAATTTATAAAGATAGCCTAAACCAGAATTTTCAGCCCTATAATCCTGTTCGTCTATTTGAATAATTTCGTACTTTCCAGTTTTTTGGAATTCACTTTCTAGTAAAGGCTTAAACGATGCTGTACGAATAATTTCCTCTGGGACATTCGGCAATGATGTAATATCATTTAATTCAAAATCAAAAATAGCAATTTTAGTCACATCAGTTGCGGAAGCATTTAGAGTTATTCCAATTAACAATACCACCATGTTTAAACTATTTTTTTTCGTCATATTTTAAACACTATTGTTGTTTATAAAGATCAATAAAATTATGTCACCAAAAAATGAAGTCTCTTTAAGACATATATTTACCTGATTACCCACAAGTCTAAGCAACTTTAGTAATTTAAGTTTGTCGTAGAAAGCAAGGTACACAAGGTGGAGAGCAATCATGGCCAAAAATAAAGTCCAATTTCAAGCCGGTTACAGCCTGTTTGAGTTCATCAAAGATTATGGAACCGAAGAACAGTGCCATCAGGCACTCTACAAATGGCGCTGGCCGACGGGTTTTGTTTGTCCTGATTGCGGCAGCAAGAAATACTGCATCCTAAACACTCGACGCTTATATCAATGCTATCAATGTCACCACCAAACATCAGTGACGAGCCAGACTATTTTTGAGCAAACTAAACTTCCATTACCCCGATGGTTTTTAGCCATTCATTTGATTACTCAGGCCAAAAAATGCAGGTCATGAAAGAACGTGATGACAGCAAACCGTTAACGGGGATTATCCAGCTAGATGATGCCTATCTAGGCGGTGAGCGACATGAGGGTAAAAGAGGTCGTGGATCAGCTAATAAGGTTCCTTTTGTAGCGGCTGTTTCAATTGATAAGCAAGGTCACCCTATCGCGATGAATTGTAATGTTGTGAAAGGTTTTCGCCTTAATGAAATATCTAGGTGGGCAAAACAGCATATAACACTAGACAGTACTGTTATCTCTGATGGTCTCCCCTGTTTTTCTGCGGTGAAAGAAGCGGGTTGCTATCATCTGAGCATTGTGACAGGTGGTGGCCCCGAAAGTGTTTCTAAAAAAGAGTTTGCCTGGGTCAATACTATGCTGGGCAATGTAAAGAATGCAATTACAGGAACTTACCATTCCATAAACCCAAAACATGCTCCTCGTTATCTAGCAGAATTCTGTTATCGATATAACAGACGATTTCAACTAGAGGACATGATGCCTCGATTTGGCTATATGGCTGTTCGTACACCGCCTATGCCAGGAAAATTACTGAAATTGGCTGAGGCTTATGGGTAATCAGGTATATTTATAAATTGCACAAGCTCTTGCATTAGAAAAACTGGTTGGAGATAACTGAATATTAGGCGAATTGACCGCTCGTGAATTTGAAATTTTACAAATGCTGGCGAACGGTAGATCAAGCCATAAAATTAACCTAACTCTTACATATAAGTTCAAAAACAGCAGCTAATTGTCATTACCTAATCAAACAAAAACTGAATGTATCCAGTGATATTGAGTTAGTCCATTTAGCTTTAAAAATGAAAATACTTGATTTGATTTTTATTCTTGATTCAAACTTGGTTAAAAATCAAAGTCACTTCGCTATTTTTTTGGATAAAACTCTTGTTCTACCTATGCCTTTATTTTGAATAAAGTATTAAAATTATCCGTCGAAAGTTTTGCAACTTCTTCTATTGTAGTGCTACGTAATTCGGCAACATGTTCAGCAACATAGCGAACATAAGTTGGATAATTTGGCTTGCCTCGGTGAGGAACCGGTGCTAAATAAGGGGAATCTGTTTCAATTAAAAATCGGTCAGCAGAAACTTTTTTTGCAACTTCTTTAATCGCTTGTGCATTCTTAAATGTTACAATTCCAGAAAAAGAAATATAAAAACCTATATCCAAAGCTCTTTTTGCATAGGCCCAATCTTCAGTAAAGCAATGTATGATCCCACCGACCTCACCAGCCCCTTCTTTTTCCAATACATCTAAAGAATCTTGTCCTGCTTCTCGCGTATGTATAATTAATGGTTTTTTTAGGGCTTTTGCTGCTTGGATATGATTTCTAAATCGCTGATGCTGCCATTCCAAATCACCTTCACTGCGAAAATAATCTAACCCCGTTTCACCAATGGCAATCACTTTTTCATTTTTTCCCAGCTCAATTAATTCATCAATACTTGGATCTTTACCGTCATTAACATTCGGATGTACACCTACGGAGAGTGAAATAGAGTCATAATCTTTAACCAGATTAACCATTGCTGGATACGATTCCAGATCAATTGCTATACAAAGCATATGATCAATCAGACAATTTTCTGCCTCTTTCATGAAGCAGTTAAAATCATTTTGATAGGGATTAAGATCAATGCGATCTAAGTGACAGTGAGAATCAATAAACATGAAATAAAAAATAGACTGAAATAATCTGTAATTATACTTGACGCGACATCAGATGCGGGATTTATATCAAATTGTTTGGTTCTTGGTAATGATTGTATTGGAACAGAAGGTAATGAAAATTATAGAAATCTACTGCGCCAGTAAAAAAGATACTTAACAAAATAGTACTTTTTATAGTCATTCAATCTAAACGGAAAAAACCGATTGATAGGTTTTTATAGTCTCAATGATATGAAATATTTTACATAGTATGAGTTGAGCGACCAGATTCTAGTGCTCCAGCTAGAAAAGTTTCAATCTTATTTCTTGCCGCCCCATTATCCTTATCACTAAATTGCAGGCCTACCCCTGCAGCTCGATAACCTTCGGCTCCCCCGGGTGTCATCCATATAATTTTACCAGAAATAGGTAACCTTTCGGATTCCCCCATTAAATTTAGCAGGATAAAAACTTCTTCTCCCATTTCATATTGACGATCTGTAGGAATAAACAGGCCTCCGTTGGTCACAAATGGCATATATGCAGCATAAAGCGCATTTTTATCTTTAATTGAAAGGGATAATATCCCTTTTTTTGGATTTTCTGACTCTTGTTCTGCCATCTGTTTTATCTGCTATTAAGTTTTGACCATTTTATTAAGATTTCTTCAAAAAATAATTGTTTATTTATTTGAGACTCTAGTCTTTGTTGACCAAGCAATAAAAAATCATAATATTTATACATTTTCTTTAAGTCTAGCTTAACTGCTATTTCTTGCAAGTCAGTAACTAAATCTAGGTTATATAAGTTAATTTCTTGATTCATATATGCCAGCTTTATTGCATCAACTACCCAACTTATGATCCAACCAATTAATAAATTAATTTCTGCATTGTCTAATTTAGACCATTGCTCTGCCACGGTAACAAAATTTCCTTCTGCACCTGAAATTTTCAGCCATTGACTAAAGTAATCCCGTCTATCTTTTAATAGATTGGTTTCAGAAAATTGTTTTGCTAATAAAGGTGCACCTTGGGATAAATTGAAAAGCAAATCTTGATTTTCCAAGATGCCATTCTGTTCCCACCATGTATCTAAACTTGCTTGATCAGAGACTCTGGGTATAAATAATTTTTGACAGCGACTTCTAATTGTTGCAGGTAAGTTGTTGGGTTTATTTGTAATAAGAATAAGGCATGTTCGTTCTGTTGGCTCCTCTAAATACTTTAAAAAAGCGTTTGCAGAGGCATTATTTAGACTATCTGCAGGATTAATAATGATGACCCGGTGAGTTTCGTATTGTGGTTTTAATGTCAATGTAGATACAAGTTTCCTAATCACTGAAATACCAATTGACTTACCCTGCTCTTCTGGCTCTATCAAAAGATAATCAGGATGTGTCTGTGCATTAAATAATAGACAACTTTGACATTCGCCACAATAATTTCCATTTTCTTGTGTCATATTACATAATAAAGTTTGGGCATAACACTTTGCTAACTGGAACTTTCCTAATCCATTAGTACCGGTAATTAGTAACGCCTGAGGAATTCGTTTTTGATCAATATAGTGACTTAATTGTAACCAACTAGCTTGTAACCAAGGAAAAGACTGCTGAATAGCATTCATTCTATTACTAGTAATTTCTGAAGTTGTATCCTGATTTCACCCTGTACTTTATCTAAATCTTGATCCGCATTGATCACTTTAATTACTTGAGGGTATAATTTTGCTCGCTGTAAATAAACCTCTCTAACTTTTTCAAAAAAACTACTTTTTTCAGACTCAAAACGATCAAGCTTCCCTCTTTGACTAGCTCTATCTATTCCCACATCAATAGGTGCATCTAATAAAAGAGTTAAATCTGGTCTTAAACTTCCTTGAACTTTATCTTCCAGCCAAGCGATCATTTTCATATCCATTGATCGACCACCGCCTTGGTATGCATAGGTTGCATCTGTAAACCGGTCACATAGCACCCACAGCCCCTTGGTTAATGCGGGTTGAATAATAAAATCTATATGCTGTGCTCTAGCTGCAAACATTAGCAAAAGCTCTGCTTTCTCAGTAACTTTTTCTTCTCTATTTTTTTCTAATAACAAGGCTCTTATTTTTTCGGCAAAACCTGTTCCACCGGGTTCTCGAGTTGTTATAACCTTTATTCCTTCTTTTTCTAGTTGCTCCTTAATAAAGAGCATATTAGTTGATTTACCAACCCCTTCTCCACCTTCCAATGTGATGAACTTTCCTTCATTCATTTTTTTCTTTGATATTTGTTGACAGCATTATTATGCTCTCTAAGTGTTTCAGAAAAAACATGAGTCCCATTTCCTTTTGCAACAAAATAGACACTTTTACCTTTTGCTGGGTGTAAAGCGGCATAAATCGCTTTCTTTCCAGGCATGGCTATTGGTGTAGGTGGTAGTCCTTTTATAACATAAGTGTTATAAGGGGTAGGTTTTCTTAAATCCTTATACCTAATATTCCCTTTATACTCATCCCCCATACCATAAATAACAGTAGGATCGGTTTGTAATAACATACCTGTTTCAAGTCTTCTCGTAAAAACACCTGCAATTTTCTCTCGTTCTTCGGCCGCCCCTGTTTCCTTTTCTACAATTGAAGCAAGAATTAATGCCTGGTATTTATTATTTAAGGGCAATGCTTTCTCTCTTTTCTCCCATTCTTTGTTTAAAACAGATAGCATTTTCGTATGAGATTTTTGCAATAAAGAGAGGTCTGTAGCATTTTTTTCAAAAAAGTAAGTGTCTGGAAAAAACAATCCCTCTGGATGTTCATAATCTGAACCCAGTTTCATCATGATATTTTTATAATCATTCTTTTCTAAGGTATGGACGATATGAGGATTATTTTGTATTTCCTGAAAAATTTGTTTAAAGTTCCAACCTTCAGGAAAAGTAATTGAATACTGTAAAGACTTACCTTCAACCAGTTTTGATAAAATATCGGGCATGGTTAGTCCTGCTTGCAACTCATATTCTCCAGTTTTAAGTTTGTTACTCACCTTTTTTTGATAGGCTATAAACTTAAACCACGAAGGCTTAATAGCAATATCCTGTTGGATTAATTTATCAGTAATCTTATTAAAACTATCCCCCTTTTCAATCTCTATCAATTTTGATTCCCCAAGAACTACGGGTTCATATAATGCTTTCTCATATTCAAGCCACAGCATAACCGAAACTATACTGACAATTATGAAGATAGCCCCCCCAATTTTAGCAAACACTTTCAATTTCCCTTTGTCTACACTGTAGAAACAAGTGTTGCAATTTTGTAGTTAATATCCCGACATTAAACTGTTGTTTTTCTAATTGTTTAATCGGCCAAATTCCAATGATTGAATTAGTCATAAATAGTTCATCAGCATTTACAATCTCTTTTTTTGTTATTACCTTTTCTATTACTTTTATTTTATTTTTTTTCGCTGTAACAATCAAAATATTTCTTAAAATACCCTCCACACCACATTGATCTATCAAGGGTGTATATAAAATATTATCTTTGACTATAAACAAATTACTCATCGTTCCTTCAATAACACACCCATGAATATCCATCATAAGCCCTTCCTGAAAATCTGACGTATTCCATTCTGCCCGAGCAATTATTTGTTCCAGACGATTCATATGTTTAATGCCAGCTAAAATAGGATTTATGCCTAAGGTATTAGAACAAAACCTAACATTAACACCTTGACATTTATAACTTTCAGGATGTTTTGGAAAAGAATGGAGCGAAAAAAGGCGCGTAGGTGAAATAGAGTCTGGCTGACGATATCCTCGCCCACCTGCTCCTCTAGTAACGATTAGTTTTAATACAGCATGACTAGATTCATGTGAAAATTGAAAGGCTTCTTTTGTAATTATTTCTAAATCTGGAGGAGGGATTAATAACTTTTGACACCCTTTAAGCAATCGTTGAATATGCTGCTTAAAAAAAAGAGGTTTACCGTTGATTATTTCAATCGTTTCAAATAAACCATCACCATATTGAAAGCCTCTATCAGAAAACTCAATGCAGTGTTTTTTTTCACCATTGAGTAGAAACATTAGCAAACAATATTTTATCTATTCGAAACGTTTAAAAACTAATGTTCCATTTGTACCACCGAAACCAAATGAATTTGAAATGGCTAACTCTATTTTCATTTGTCTAGCAGTGTTAGGCACATAATCTAAATCACAGTCAGGATCTGGAGCGTCCAAATTAATAGTGGGAGGAGCAATTTGATTTTTTAACGTCAAAGCTGAAAAGACAGCCTCAATACCGCCCGCCGCACCAAGTAGATGCCCTATCATAGATTTAGTCGAACTCACTGCTACTTTATAGGCATGATCACCCAGTGCTGTTTTCATCGCTTGGGTTTCGCCTATGTCACCTACAGGAGTAGAGGTGCCATGGGCATTAATATAATCAATTTGGTCAGGATTTACTTTCGCATCACGTAATGCATTTTTCATACATCGTGCAGCGCCCTCTCCACCCTCAGATGGCATAGTCATATGATAAGCATCTCCACTCATTCCATAACCTAAGACTTCTGCATAAATATTGGCTCCACGCGCTTTAGCATGCTCTAATTCTTCCAGAACCACAACGCCAGAACCATCGCTCAATACAAAACCATCACGGTCTTTATCCCAAGGACGACTTGCATGCTGAGGGTCATCATTTCTTCGTGATAACGCTCTTGCCGAAGCAAACCCCCCCATTGCAGTAGGTGAAGTTGTGCAATATTCCGCCCCACCAGCAAGCATAACATCTGCATCACCATATTTAATTAATCGTGATGCATCACCGATATTATGAGTACCTGTACTACATGCCGTAACAATTGAAAAGTTTGGTCCTTTTAAGCCATATTTAATGGAAAGATTTCCAGCAATCATATTTATGATATTACCTGGAACAAAAAAAGGAGAAATTCTTCTTGGACCACTTGCTTTATAAGTAGCATAGCATTGTTCAATTCCAGTTATACCACCAATACCTGCACCAATAGCTACACCAATACGCTCAGCATTTTCTTCAGTAACTTCTAGCCCTGAGTCTTCAATTGCTTGACAGCCTGCTGCAATCCCGTAATGAATGAATCCATCCATCCGTTTTGCATCTTTTGAAGGAATGTATTCACTAATATCGAAATTTCTGATAACCCCCCCAAATGTTGTTGCAAAAGGTGAAATATCAAAAGAATCAATCGAACCAATACCACTTTTACCGTTAATAATACCTTCCCATGTATCCACGACATTATTAGCTAATGGAGTAACGGCACCTAAGCCAGTGATTACAACTCGACGTTTGCTCAAAGTAATATACCGTTAGAAAAAAAGTAAAATAGAGAGTTTAAAATAAGGCTTTATAAAAAAAATCTAAAACTCTGCCAATACAAACCAGTCATAATATCCAAGGAGGAAGAGCCTTACTCATTGATATGTGATTAGAAATAGATTGACGGAGTGTCAGAAATTTCAAAAATTTATAAATTTTTATTGATATAGTCAATAGCAAGCTGAACTGTTGTAATTTTCTCAGCTTCTTCATCTGGAATTTCACATTCAAATTCTTCTTCAAGTGCCATGACAAGCTCAACTGTATCTAAAGAGTCAGCGCCAAGATCATCAACAAAAGATGCGTCATTTACAATGTCATCTTTAACACCTAACTGTTCTGCAACAATCTTTTTTACTTGTTCTTCAATGTTACTCATTTTATTTTCCTCTTACTATGCATGTGTTTTATTTAATAACACTCAACTGCATTTTATTATTAATAATATAAATCCTGCCAACTGGCTATAACCCAGACGAACGGGGGTGGATTATACTTGATATTACAAAAAAGTCACTACACCTATGACATAAACATACCGCCATTAACATGAATTGTTTCTCCTGTTATGTACGACGCACCGTCAGAAGCCAAGAAAGAAACTGCATGTGCAATTTCTTTAGGGTCTCCTAGCCGCCCTAATGCGATTGAGCTAAGCAGAGCATTTTTATGTTCATCTGCTAACTCTCGAGTCATGTCTGTATCAATAAAACCTGGTGAAACAGTATTAATTGTAACGCCTCTAGAACCAACTTCTTTTGCCATAGATTTAGCAAAACCTACCATCCCTGCCTTTGAAGCTGCATAATTAGCTTGCCCTGCATTTCCTGTAGAACCGACAACTGAAGAAATATTTATAATCCTTCCAGTTCTTGCTTTCATCATGCCTCTTAATACTGCTTTACTCATCTTGAAGATTGAGGTCAAGTTTGTACTAATAATTTCATCCCATTCTTCATCTTTCATTCGCATTAATAAATTATCACGTGTTATCCCTGCATTATTGACTAATACAGCAGGAGGAGCATAGCTATCTGCAATAATTTTTATAATCTCTACAATTGACTCAGAATTGGTAACATTCAACTTTAAACCTTTCCCTGATCCACCCAAATATGAAGATATTGAAACCGCACCACCATCACTAGTAGCCGTTCCTATAACAAAAAAACCATCCTCAACAAGCTGTTCAGCTATTGCTCGCCCTATTCCTCGACTAGCACCCGTGACTAACGCTACTTTTTTATCCATTCAATTGCTCCAATACATTGTCTAGTGTTATTGGGTTATACATTGTCATGTGGTTTGCCCCTTTTGCAATACGTTTATTCAGTCCCATCAACACCTTGCCTGGCCCACACTCTACAAAATCAGCCACTCCTTGTTGATGTATATAACGAATACTCTCAACCCATCTAACGGGTTTAAATAATTGCTCTTTTAATGCATCTGTAATCTGTTCAGCGGAATCATGGATAGCTACATCGACATTGTGGATCAATGCCATATTAGGGATGTTTATGTTAATTTGCTGAAATTTTTCCGCTAGCTTTTCTGCCGCAGAAGCCATTAACTGGCAATGAGAAGGAACACTAACTGACAATTTTAACGCCCGTTTAGCCCCAGCTTCTTTAGTGGCATTCATTGCTCTTTCAACTGCCGCATTATGTCCGGCAATAACGACTTGCCCAGGTGCATTAAAATTAACCGCCGCAACTACTTCATTTGCTGCACTTTCAGCACATGCTTTTATCACTAAATCATCTTCCAACCCAATGATTGCTGCCATAGCACCAATACCCTCAGGAACTGCTGCTTGCATCAAACGACCTCTTTCCTCAACCAGAGTGATTCCCTCATCAAAACCAATCGCATTCGAACACACTAAAGCTGAATATTCACCAAGGCTATGTCCTGCAACCCATGCTGGTCTTATCGCTACCTGCTCACACCATACGCGCCACATCGCTACATCAGCTGCTAACATTGCAGGCTGAGTGTTATAAGTTTGATTCAATTCATCAACGGCTCCTTGTTGAACTAATTTCCATAAATCAAAAGTTAAAACCTCAGCCGCTTGTTCAAAGGTTTCTTTAACTATTGGATAAACCTCTGCTAATTCTGACAACATTCCAATAGATTGCGAACCTTGTCCTGGAAAAACAAAAGCTAGATTATTTTTTTTCTCACTCATATTTTTTTCTTCTTCTTATTTAATGAATGTTGACTCAATATTTAATCAGTGCAGAACCCCAGGTAAAACCAGCACCAAATGCCTCTAATAGTATGATCTGTCCTCGTTTAATACGCTGATCCCGCAAGGCCTCATTTAAAGCTAACAGTACTGAAGCAGATGAAGTATTCCCCTGGTTTTCTAAGGTCAAAACAACTTGATCCATAGACATTTTTAATTTTCTAGCTGTAGCAGCGATAATTCTGATATTTGCTTGATGTGGAACTAACCAATCAACATCGGATTTATCGAGACCGTTAGCCGCTAAAGTTTCATCAACAATACGCCCTAAAGTATTCACTGCAACTTTAAAAACTTCGTTGCCTTTCATTTTTATAACACCTCGTTCATCGTTATTTTTAGCCGAAACTTGAGGGTTAGGGCAGTAGAGCAAATCTTCAAAAGCACCATCAGAATGGATATGTGTTGATAAAATACCAGGTTCATTAGTTGAGTCCAAAAGCACAGCTCCAGCACCATCACCAAACAAAATACAAGTTCCTCTATCAGTCCAGTCAACTAAGCGTGAACAAATCTCAGACCCCACAATTAGGACTTTATCTGCTGCACCGGATTTTATATATTGATCCGCAATACTCAGTGCAAAAATTGAACCTGAACATGCCGCCTGGATATCAAATGATACACAATTTTGAATTCCTAACCGTTGTTGTAACAAACACGCTGTACTTGGATAAACCCTATCTGGCGTCCCTGTTGCAATAATAATTAAATCAATTTCACCGGCTTCAATTCCAGCCATTTCAATGGCTTGTTTTGCAGCAATTTCTGCCATACTTGAGGCAGTTTCTTCTGCACCAGCTATCCGCCGTGTTTTAATACCCGTGCGTTCAACAATCCAGCTATCGGAAGTATCAACTCGTTGTGAAATTTCTTCATTTGTACGAACAGTTTCAGGTAAATAGCCTCCCGTCCCTATAATTTTTGCACAACGTATAGTCATACTTATTCTCTATTTTTCATCGTTGCAGCAACTTTTGCACTAATTTTCTGAGTCACATTTTGTGAAATTTCAATCTCTGCTAAATGAATAGCTGTTTTAAATGCTAAAATATCAGCTCCACCATGGCTTTTAATCACTAAACCACGTAGCCCCACAAAACTTGCTCCATTGTACATTCGTGGGTCTACACTTTGCTTAAATATTTTTAAAGCAGGGAAAGCAATTACCGCAGTAAGCTTCGTAAACATATTTTGAGAAAAAGCACTTTTTAATTTTGTCCCAATCATTTTTGCGGCACCTTCAATTGCTTTTAAAGCAACATTACCAACAAAACCATCAGTTACAATCAGATCTACTTTTTCATCCCCTGCATTGATAGAATCACCTTCAACATAACCGATATAATTTAGTGAGGATGCTTCAAATAATTTTGCGGCTGCTTTAACTTGACCATTGCCTTTCATATCTTCTTCGCCAATATTCAATAAACCAATCTTTGGCTCAGCAATATTTTCTACTGCCTTAACAACCTCTTCGCCCATAATAGCAAATTGATATAAATGTTCAGCGGTACAGTCAACATTTGCCCCTAAATCTAAAATATGAGTATGTCCAAAAACAGAGGGAAGTGTTGAAATAATAGCGGGGCGATCAATACCAGGAATCATTTTCAACACAAACCTGGCAATTGCCATTAATGCACCGGTATTTCCCGCACTTACACAAGCATCGGCATGTCCATCACGCACTTGATTAATCGCCACTCGCATGGAAGAATCTTTTTTCCCTCTCAATGCTTTCTGGGGAGACTCATCCATCTCCACTTGCTGTGAGGCATGATGAATAATCAACCGTTCTGAGTATTGGATATGATCATGGGCTAAGCATTCATTTAAAACAACTTCATCTCCAACGAGAATAAGTTTTAGGTCTGAATTTGCCTTTAAGCATTCTAACGATGCGGGCACGGTCACTTCAGGACCATAATCCCCACCCATAGCATCAATTGCAATTATTGAACTCACGCTTAGAATTAACTCCGGAATATTTTAAGAATCAACCATAGAATTAGGGTTAACTATATTAACTTCTAACTAAAGCATTTTAACTCAAGTTATTAATATCTAATCTTCTTCGTTAACAACAACTTGCCGCCCTTTAAAAATACCATCTGGTGTCATATGATGACGTAAATGAGTCTCTCCAGTCATTGGATCTTGAGACAAGGTTTTACTTGTTAGTGAGTCGTGTGAACGGCGTTGCCCACGTCTAGATCGTGTTACTTTGCTTTTTTGTACAGCCATTATTAATCTCCAGTATTTTTTAGTTTAGCTAAAACAGAAAACGGGTTGTCAGACCTCAATTGTTGCTCCTCATCCACTATCGTAATATCTTCATCATTTCTTTTAACACATTCATAGTCATGCTTAGGAATGTCAGGTAATGCTAACAACACCTCATCTTCAATAAGCTCAACGAGAGAAACATTCTCATCTTCCATGATAAAAGGTTCACAATCGTTTGTTAGCCTATCCGCTTGCTCTAATGATGTTACAAAACCTAATTTAAAGTCTCTATCAATCAATAACTCAAACTGACTCAAACAAACTTGACACTCAAGCTTTAAATTTGTTTTGATATTGCCTTGAACAGTAGGAACACTTCCTTCCTTCTCAAAAGACACATCAATTTCTACGATGCCTGATGTATCTTGCAATATATCAGATAAACGATCTAACACACTTATTTCAAATACTCCTGATAACTTCTTCCCTCTTTCCGAGAAACTTACAGGCCTTATTGAAATGGGTAATCGATCTAACATAACTGGACAATTCTAAATGTAATTTATATTTTCGTCAATATTTGTCCAGTATTAAATGTACCTTATTGATAAGTAATTAAATTTTATTGAACAGTTTCTCCGTGGGTCTCACATATTCTGAGAAGAACAATCGTTTCATGGTTTTGTGAAGAAATCTGGGCAATAAATTCTGCAGAATCACTCTTAAATACGAGGGCTGGAAATTATCTGCAAGTGACTCTTTGTCTTTTTGTCCGGATTTTCCGCAAACTCCATGTTCAACTATTTTTCTAAGATTATACTGCCAAGGCTTCCATAGATTTTCTTTTGTCTAAGTGGGGACTGGTAAAATGAATAGAGTTTGCATAGCAGACTAGGTATGTGCTAACGTTATATTAAGCTTAATCAGTTAGTTAGTACTTTATAGGTTTTTTAGCTTCATTTTTGAGTCAGTTTTTTTATAGTCACTGCTGCTAAAAATAGTCTTAGTTTTTATTTATTTTGCAAGATGCTCTAATTGATTACCAGTTTTAATAAAAACCATACATTACAAATAAGGACTCTCACCATGTCTAATTATTTATCTAAATTTTTAAGTATAAATAATATTATTTCTTTAGACCTAAAGCTGAAAGGAGTTATAGGTATAAGTTTGCTTCTCGCTTTTTTAATCTCGTGGCCAAGCATTACAAATGCACAGTCATATGATGGTTTTAATTGTGAGAGTGGTAGCGAAGTAGTTTTAGAAACGCCGACAGGAGAAGGTGGATGGGGAGATGTTGCTGCATTAACTGATAATGACGCATGGTCTGTTTGGGGTGCAAATTATCCAAATAATGCAATTGCTACTATAAACTTAAATAGTCCTCAAACAATTCTTCAAGCAAGCATATTTGAAAATGTTTTTCTACCAGCTTCAAAAATATCAGAGATAAGCTTTGTTAAAACAAATGGTGAATCAGTAACTATAGATATTGATTTAGGGGGTTCTACACCACAAAATCAATGGCATAATAAAAAAAATATTAATATTACTGATGTAATTCAGGTGATTTTTTCTCGTGATAATGCAACAGAAAATGTTGCTGAAATTAAACTTTGTAGTGAGTTAAGTACCCCAACTTTTTCTATCGAAGATGTGCAAGTTACAGAAGGTGGTTTAGCGACATTTATAGTGACTGGCTTCGGCAATTTCTCATATTCGCTAGATTACAATAATAGCACTGACATTAATGATTTTGTTGGATTAACAACAGGAACAGGTACTTCTCCGACTACAGTCGTGATACAAACCAATGATGATAGTAAGATAGAGGGTGAAGAGAACTTTTTAATTAACCTTAGTAATGGTGCGGAAGTAGTCGCTTCAGCACAAGGTGTTATAACTGACAATGATATTGGGTCAGGATGTAGATTTGATAAAGATACTAACTTTCAAGCTTGTCTTCCGTGGGAAGTAAATACAGGTGTCACTGTCAAGGTCAATCAAGCGATGTACATAAACTGGCGACCAGGTGCAGTACATAAGGCAAAGGGGGCAAACATAAACGAAGATATAGCGAGTTATGGGCATGGAATCAATACCCCCAACAATGTAAATTGTTTTGAAAGGCATGATAGATACTGGACATTGGGAGATGATGGTTACGCTTATCATACTTGGCATCCAGCTGATGATGGTATATGCTCCTATTTGCATGAACATGGTGACGACCCAAACCCGACTAACTTTGTAAATACAGGCGATCAATATATTGATCCAGAAACAGGAGTTAAACGAAAGTCACAGGCATTTGAGTACGCTAAAGGAGTTTACGGAAGCGGCTACCTTCCTTTCGGTTATGCGATGACAGTTTACAATAACAGTCGTCCACAGGAAGAGAGACGCAGAGAGGATCATTTTGGGCATAAGGTTGTTATTGCTAATGGCATAAGAATGGCGATAGGTAATCCACAAAATATTGGTGAAGATATTTATGATACGGGCATACGCTGTGACTGGTATTCTAAAATCCATCAAGGCTCATACTCAGCAGATGCTTTAACCAATAATATGCACGAGTATTATTTAAATCTGGTTTGTAATGACGGTGAGCCTGTACAGGGTGATCACCCTAAAATTTATAATAATATTGATGCCCATAGGTCTGATGTCACTAAAATTTCTTTTAAAACTATGCTTAACTGGGGTAATCCTTACCTTATTAAAGAGAATGGAGCTGGAGGATGGAATGCTTATGTACCTATAAGCAACCCCGCTTCGCAGAGGCATTTTATAACAGTATGGGATGCTGTCACAGCAAACTCCCAAGGCTCTGTTACACATTTCAGTACATATAATCCAATTATCTCTTTGCTACAAAATGTATGGGGTGGAAATGAACCGATTCCTTCTTTAGACACTAAACCGACAATAATAAACGATGCTCCCTTGGACTTTGCTGAAAGTGGTTCACGTGACTTTGAGTTTTTTAGTAGTTATATATGGAAAAATGAATGGGATACGTGGACTACGGATGCTAGTAGTTATGATGCTGATAAAGGAATCAATTTCCCAGAGCTTTGGTCAGGACCATCAGGAAACAGGTTCAAGACAGTTAATGGAGGAGCCTTAAGTTTTGCTCCCTACTATATTATAAAAAATCCATCTCGAATGTTGTCTGAAAATTCAGTGGGTGGACTTGAGTTAGAAAGAACGGTAGATCTTTGTATGAGTGCACCAAAAAGAGCATTTTGTTCAGAAATTGATGATAATACGGACTGGAAAGAAACACAGTTTTTTAATGGCACTGTTCGAGGACTTAACTTTAAAGCCATTCATTTGAATAATACTGGAACTGATGTTACTAGCTGGTGTACTGATGCCATTGGTGAAACACTAACTGTAGTTAATGATAATGGTCAGTGTAGTAGCCCTGAGTCGCGAATACTCCAGAAGGCAAGCGCCATTGATAATGGCTGGCAAGGATATAGTAATAGTGAAAGAACTATATGTGAACTTAATGGTTCTGATCATTGTGGTGATGCTATCATAGGTACAATCGAGCGATGGTCAATTGATTATCAAAATAATCAGTGGATAACTCACAGAAAAAAAGCAAAATATCTTGGCGGTTCACATTATAAAGGAGCTGGCATGGGCTATGAGTGGATCATTAATCATGGCAATGAAGTAAAAGTTAGAGTCCCCAACTAATAGAGTATATTTTATACCTTTGGCTTCAATCCAAGTAGGTTAACCTAAATAACTAGCGCAAAATCCTTCAGTTAATGTTATCAATTATATATCAGCGCTAATCTTTTGATATATACCTAAATAATACTTCCTATTGACTAGAATTGCTAAAAAAAATTATGCTAACCAAAACGCAGGAACGAACTTGCGATTACTCTCTAATGGCAGAACGGCTCCAGCGCACCTCCAACAACGTACATCAATTCTTATGTCCTATTCTAAAGGAAAAACCAATCTTGAAATTATGAGTGAACAGGGTATCTAAAAAATCACGTAAGTCGAATGAACGATAGCGTTATCTGGCATTTTTTAGTGAAATGTACTTTAGACTCTACTTTTCTTTCCCACCTTACGAATTACATAGCTTTATGCTTTACAGGCGCTTATGGCAGTATTCAACGTTTTGTTAAACAACGGAAAATTGATAACAGAAACTCACCTTCTAGTAAACAAGTTTTTATTCCATGGTCCTTTCCAGTAGGTGAAGCCTGTCTGATTTAATAATGATGTTTCTATGATTTTATAATTTATCAACTAAACTTTCTTTAATACGAGAACTTTTTTCCCGTAAATGGTAACGAATACCCGTTATATGTGCAGTAATTCTGTAACAACACGGCACTTCGAAAAGAAACTCAAACCAAATTTGAAGGATGTTTATGAAACTTAGCAACAAACCACTTAAGCTCATTCTTACCTTATGCCTATTTGACTCACTTTTGATAGTCCAAGCAGGAGAAGTAACTAGTCATACTTTACCTGACAATCAGTGGCACCTGATTAGCCTTCCATACAGCCTAGGTACAAACAATACAGTTAGTGATATCTTCGGCGATGATGGCTTAGGAGTCTACGATTCAGATTGGGTTATATTCAGTTACAACACAACCACAAATAAATACATTAAACCAAGATTAACTGATACGCTTAGTCAAGGTGTTGGGTATTGGATTATCCAGAATTCAGGCAGTGATAAAAAATTAGATATGCCTAAAAATAGTACACCTACTACAAATACTGCTGCTTGCCCTACAGACAACTGCTTTAAAATTCCTTTGGCAACAAAACCAGGTACTAGCCAATGGAATATGCTAGGTTACCCGTTTAGTTCTGAGACACTATTAAGCAAAACAAGAGTAGAAACAACTTCTCCCATTTGTAGTTCAGGCTGTACAATAGAAGAAGCCAAAGGTGAAGATATTATCCATAACCAGCTCATGAGTTATAATGGCTCTACCTACAAAACTATTGATGCAACTGCTGGTCGCTTAAAACCTTGGCTGGGTTACTGGGCAAATACAGAGAATAATGCAGATGGTAAATCTCCTTCATTAGTTATTCCTAAACCAGAAGAATGCTCAATTTTCCCTGCTGATAACCCTTGGAACCAGGATATTTCGTCACTACCTATTCATCCTAAATCAGCTGCATACATGGCATCAATTGGCTTAGGAGGTCGACTCCATCCTGATTTTGGCACTGTATGGAATGGAGCGCCAAATGGTATACCCGTTGTTGATGTACAAGCTGATACTCCACGCCGAAACGTGGAATTTAAATACTCCGGCGAAAGTGATCACCAACCTTACCCAATTCCGGATAATCCTCCTATTGAAGGAGGTCCTAATGGGACAGGAGATCGTCATATTATCATGGTAGATCGCAGTGCTTGTAAGTTGTATGAATTGTTCCGCGCTTTCCCTCCTGGTGCGAGTGAGAATCCATTTTCTGATAGTTGGTATGCAGGTTCAGGTGCAATATTTGATCTAACATCAAATAACTTACGTCCTGACTTTTGGACCAGTGCCGATGCAGCAGGACTACCCGTTTACCCAGGCCTAGTGCAGTATGATGAGGTTATGATACAAAAAGAAATTCGTCATGCATTACGTTTTACGGTCAAAAAATCTCAAAGAGCATTTATTCACCCTGCCACACACTTTGCATCTAGTTCCACTGATCAAAACTTACCTCCAATGGGATTAAGAGTCCGTTTAAAAGCAAGCTTTGATATTTCAGGCTTTCCTGAAGAAGTACAGGTTATTCTTAAAGCTCTGAAAAAATATGGCATGTTACTTGCCGATAATGGTGGTAACTGGTTTATTTCTGGATCCCCAGATCCGCGCTGGAGCGTTGACAACTTAAGTAAACTACATAATGTGCCAGGTAGTGCATTTGAGGCTGTTAGTACTGGAGCATTAATTACTCGTTAATACTCTTCACACAATCAAGTTTTCGGTTTTCTATCAATTTCTTTTTACCAAAACTTGATCACCCTAAATTATCAATAGCCTTCCAATTTAACTGAAAGCCTGCTCCCCCAAGAGCTGATTTATCTGCAACAATATACCCTCCATGTTGCTCTACAATTTTCCGAGTAATCGCAAGCCCTAACCCATACCCACCTGATTGTCGATCTCGACTAGCATCAAGCCGAGTAAAAGGTTGAAAAATATGTTCAAGATCTTGTTCAGGAATACCTAAGCCATCATCATCAACTCTCAATTTGACTTGATGATTGATTAATTCCAAACTAATCTTTAACTGCTTTTTAGCATAACGCAAACCATTACGAATTAAATTATTGACAGCTCTGCTCATTAAATAAGGGTCAATAATAATTTCTTTTTCAGTTTCAGTTTCAGTTTCAGTTTCAGACGAAGCGACCAAAAATTGAAAATGAATTTTTATATTTTCCTGATCATATTGGCTAATTATGCTCTGCATCCACTTGTTTGCATGAATTTTTTCTAAATTTAATTTTAGATTTTCAGTGCTCAGCTTTGCATACCTCAGCATTTCGTCAATCAAGTCATCTAATTCCCGCACATCCTCCTTCATTGCTTGAATATACTTATGCCTCTCCGTTGCATCGTCATGAGAACTAATAATTTCCAGACTAAATTTAAATCGAGCCAATGGGGTTTTCAATTCATGAGATACAGCGTGAGTTAAATCTTTATGAGCCACAACTAATTCTTCAATATGCTGAGTCATAAAATTAAATGCATCGGCTACTGGAGCAATACTGGATTTTTTTCTTAAATTAACCCGTGTCTTAAAGTCCTCTTCTCCAAAGTTAATAGCAGCCTTGCGCAGCTCATGTAAGTCCTGCGAAAAAGGCCAAAGCCATAAAAATAGCGTAGTTGCAACGAGTAAATAATAAATTACAATGATAATCTCATCAGCATAAGCCGCATCGTTTTTGTTCGCTAAAGGCCCTAAAGAAATAATATAGTCTGTGTTTTCCAGTTGTCGATAATAAACGGGATCATCATTTTCATCGATCATCTCTATGATTTGCCCTGATCGTAATAATGTTATCATCTGTTTTTGATTAGAAAAATCACTAAACTGATAAAGTACTATCGGATAACCTAATTCTGATTGAATAGCTGCAAGAATTTTAAGCCAGGCTACCGAAGCCTTTTGATCGGCTTCTTTAAGCTCACTTTCTATATAGAGAAAACTACCCTGTAGTAAGTTTTTTTCTATTGTTATATTGTCTTTCGAAGCGTAATAGGTCATTATTCTATCCAGACCTAAACCAACTAACAGGATAAACAAAACAATCACTAGATAACTACGAATAAATAACCACTTTGACATGATTAACCCCAAGCATCTGCAACAAATAAATAACCTTTACCCCAAACTGTCTTTAGTCGTTTAGGCTGCTCCGTATGATCCTTTAATTTTTTACGCAAATGAGAAATTCGAACATCTACGCTTCGATCAAAACCATCATATTCAATGCCACGAAGACTTGAAAAAATATGATCACGACTTAAAATTTCTCCCGCATTTTTTGCAAGTAACCAAAGTAAAGAAAACTCTTGAGTCGTCAACTCAATAACTTGATGATCTAAAGAAACTTGTTGCGCGTTTCTATTAATAGACAAAGCACCAAAATGTAATTCGTCGATTTGCCCTTTTTTTTCAACGAAATTAGTACCTTGACGATAACGACGCATTAATGCACGAAGGCGCGCTAACAGTACCGGAGGCTCTATGGGTTTAGTGACGAAATCATCAGCCCCAAGTTCTAGCCCCATCACATGATCAATATCACTATTTTTAGCCGTCAAAATTAAAATGGGGCCATCAAATTTATGTCTTATTTGCTGACAAACCTGTAAACCATCTAGCCCAGGCAACATCAAATCAAGGATAATAATATCTGTTTTCTGTGGATTAAATTCTGCTACTGCTTGATCCCCACGATGCTGCATTTTTACATAAAAACCCTGTTGCATAATATAATCACGGATTAATTCAGCCAGACGTATATCATCTTCAATTAGCAGTAATTTTATTTTTTTATCCATTATAATAAGCTCCAAACATGACGTCTGCGACGTCTTACTCGTCTTTGAGGAAAATTGACGATATGAATGATAGTTTTAACTAATACTTTATTTTCACCTTCACGTGTTAACCAATAAGTAATTTGTTTGTCGCTATAAATTTCTTGCACTACCTGTCCAGCAGAAGCATTCGTCCAGCACTGTAAAATGGCATTATCTTGTGACGATAACAAACAAATATCATCTTCATTTTTGCCCCGCCAAAAAATATCTGTTTCCATTTTGCATAGGCGATGCTTTGAAGGTAAAACACAGATACGAGGCTTTGCCCATAATTTCCATGGTGTAGACCCTTGTTTGCTATTAGAAGGTTCAGCCAAAGGCGATGGAGTCTGACAAAAAAATACAATCAGAGATAATAATAATCTAAACTGCTTTATTAATGATGTTTGTTTTTTCATCAAAAGTTATACATTAAGCCTATAAAAAGAGTTCCTATTCCGTCTTCATCAACGATAGGGCTTTGTCTAATACTACGACTGAGCGTTTCATATTCTGCAATACCCGTAATCCCCCAATTATCATTAATATGGTAAGCAACAGACAACCGTGCAAAATTATTAAAACCACTGTGTGCTTTGTATGCAGGACGATTTACTTCAACTTCAGAATCACGAATGCCATAATAATAATCAAGTAGGTGCCTACTTTTCCAATTTAACCCCACCGAAGGAACAATGTTCCAATCTCCATGCCTCCATGGAAATGCATAAGAAGCCCAGACTTCAAAACCTTTATGAGTATTTGTTAGATCACCTAAAACTTGTAACTGAATATCTCCCCAATCATCAGCATAAATCATTTCTAAACCACCATCTACAGCCAAGCTCCTGCCAGGGACTTCAACAGGTTTATCAGGAGGAGCAGTGCCGGTAAAACCTGCACCATCAAATTGTATACCTAGTTGTGAATTATTAAGCCATTCAAAGATCTCTCTTTCATTATTGATATGAGCGATAAAATTGATAGAGAGTTTATCAGTTTCATGAATTGAAAGGCCTACATCACCATTATCAAAAAACAAGTAATCACCAAACCAGGCTATGTTAAGCACAACATACATGGGGATATCATCAGAATTAATCAACGGATTTGTGCGGACACCATAACCCGCAGCTAAACCTAGCTCCCAGGGTCTTTCTTCGTACGAGTCTATTGCTTGCTGGATTTCTTCATCATCAATATCAAAAGGTGGAGCCGCCATTGATGTTGCATAGCAACTAAACCCAAGTAGAAAAATAGTTATTAACTTCTGAATCATTCTATGATTTATATTTAATTTGAAACAGATAGTATTAAGACAGAGATAACGTGCCAAGAGTGTAATCAATTTGTGGGTAAATTGTTAAAAAATGTAAAGAAAAAAGTTCAACAGTAGCTTAAGTCTTCATATGAAGAATACTAAGTATTTATAATACAGTCACTTATAATTATAAAACTAAAAAATTCTGAAAATCTCCTACAATACTAGCTTATCTTCTTTACAAATTATCAACAGATAATAAATTAAATTATCACTATAGTTACCTTGCTGAAGTTTTTCAATTATTTGTACGCTGAGATAGACCAAAGCCAATAACAGTTACTTTTACCAAACACATAGTTTTTAAACTGAAATTGAATCTCAATGTATCTCATGGACTACACCGTTTTAATTGTTGGAAAACTTCAGTTTTTTTAACATAAATAATTAAGGTAAAAAAATGAAAATTTTAATATGTAAAAAAATAATCCTGCTTTTATTGATGATGGTAACCCTATCAACAAGTCATGCTTCCGATTTATTTTCACATACTGTCATAACCTTACCCGATGACCCAGTGACTGAAGAGCCTTGGAAAAAAACAATCAATACTCAGGAAGACTGGGAGTCATTTTTCTATGCAAGAACAGCTCATATTTTCTCTCTGCAGCCATTCATTGCAATGGAAATTGATTTTAATACTTATCACGTGCTAACAGGAGGATTAGGTGAAAAACCCTTTGGATCTAGTTTATCAGTTGAGCAAGTAATTGAGATGGATAATGAAATACATGTGGTTGTCCTTGATATCCAGCCCGGATTAGATTGCGGTGTTGATATTTTTGGGCCAGCCTACCCATCGGCAACAGTTTTAGTTAAAAAATCAAACAAACCCTTTAAGTTCATTGTTTCACAACTTATTGAGCAGTGTCCTTAGTAGTTAACATTATAGGAATAAGGAATAAAAAATGAAAAATTTAATTTGTAAAAAAATAACCCTACTTTTATTAATAATGACAACCTTATCAACCGGTCATGCTTCAGATTTATTTTCTCATACTGTCTTGATCTTACCCGACGACCCTAGGACTGAAGAGCCTTGGAAAAAGATAATCAATACACAGGAAGATTGGGAGTCATTTTTCTACGCAAGAACAGCTAGTGTTACCTATTTACAGGGGCAAGCTCCCATTGCTATGGAAATTGATTTTGAAAAGTATCAAGTATTAGCAGGAGGATTAGGTGAAAAACCCCATGGACATAATTTATCAGTTGAACAAGTAATTGAATTAGATAATGAGATACATGTAGTTGTTCTTGATATCCAGCCAGGTTTAGATTGCGTAAGAGCCTTTATTCCTCTAGAGCCAAGCTATCCCTCTGCAACAGTTTTAGTTAAAAGAACAGGCAAACCCTTTAAGTTGATTTTTTCACGTCTTGTTGAAGAGTGTTCTTAGGAATAGCCCGTGGGTTCTCTCCCTTTAAAGCATAAGCTTACAAGTAAACAACTCGTAAACCAATACTCTAAAGCCACCAAGATGTGTTTCTTAGTATTTTACAAAATATGTTACCGGCAATGGAGAAGGAGGGACTTTAAAAACACAGGAATTAACCTATATTGCCGGCGAAACCATTGCACTTTTTAGGTTAGGCTATAAACCAAGCGCGCCAACAATTTTTGCGAAACCTGAAATGGGCCCCTCTCATTTCAGGTTTCGCAAAAAATTAGTTGGCAGTTAATTCCTTCCAAGAAAACTTGACCATTACAGGCACTCGTATTCGTCCTACGTACATGCCACTTCGCCACACCATCGTATACTCGGAGTGTGAATAACAGTTACAGCACAGCTTACAATTTTTGCGTACAGTATGTAATAAATTTGATCATCAAAACATCCCCGTACTTTGGAACTCATAGTCTTTTTGTAAACAGTGGTCTAGCCACTTTTGCAAAAAATAATTTAATCGCCATTTGTAATTCATTATTTCTATGCTTCGCCTAGGATCTTTATAAACCTTTGATACTATTGGCCTTACATGATCCTTTAATACTTCAACCAAATTTGCATCTAAATAAATTCTTATATAGACCGCTGGCTCCATAAAGGTATCTAGATTTTTT
This sequence comes from Methylococcaceae bacterium, assembly GCA_021647145.1. Classification (GTDB taxonomy): domain Bacteria; phylum Pseudomonadota; class Gammaproteobacteria; order Methylococcales; family Methylomonadaceae; genus QPIN01. The sequence continues at coordinate 30,629 of JAKIVF010000014.1, forward strand.
TTAAAGCGATGACTAAGCTCTACCGTTAAGGTATGATTTGAGCGGTCAATTATTTTTAAATATAAGGTAGGTTTATTACTGGTTTTACCAGTCGCCTGATTTCGAAAAGAGCATAAATCAGGAATCAGACGGAAAAGCTTTTCAAAATTTGATTCACATAACTGTTCTAAACAAAGTGATGTATTAACAGGATGAACTAGACTCATATCTATAGCTCTATTAGTTTTCCTGATAACAAGCACTGGCACTTGCTGTTTCCCAAAGCACAACTTTATCAACATTTAAACCTTGTTGTTTTAAATACTGATAAATCATTTTACTTAAAACTTCTGCTGTAGGGTGCTCATCAATAGCCATGAACCGTTCTTTTTGTTGTGTTAACAAAGGAATAAGAGGATCATCTTTATGTAATAAAAAATTATGATCCAGATTTTGATCAATATACGATGTAACCAATTCCTTTATATCAGAAAAATCACAAACCATCCCTTGTTCATTCAACTGCTCCTGTTGAATAGAAATAGAAGCTTTAACGCTATGTCCATGAAGGTTTTTACATTTTCCCTTATGGTTCATTAATCGGTGACCATAACAAAAATAAACTTCTTTTGTGATTGTATACATGTTTTTTGCTATTCTCTTAAAAAAATTAAATTTAAGAGTGACCGGAAATTACTTAAGACTTTTGATTATCCCTGCTATTTCAAACGCTCCCTCTTCTTTGGCAATACTTCTAACCACTTCTATATATGCCGTCATCGGTGGTGTTACTGGGTTTTCTGGCAATACATTTACTTCCATTGCCAAGCCCACATCAAAAGAAGAGTCTGCTACAAAAGAAACACCTGACCCACTTAATGATAAGCATCGTCCTGTTTTTACATCATCAGAATCAATCAACTTATAAGTCACCTTACAATCCACATCCATTCGAATATAGTCACGCTTTTCATCATACTCCAACATACATATACCTTTATTTAAAGTAGAAAATTATCACCTTAATTCTAAAGTTTACTATAAATCAAAAAAATTGCTTGGTATTTTTCAGGTTTATAGAAATAGATAAAACAATGGGTTAATTATAGATTATATTAAGTATGTTTAACTTGTTTCTTTGCCTATCCCCTTCTAATTATTTTTTCTTTACTAATCTCTTTCAATGTTTTAGAACAGCACTCATCACGATAATATGCGTGCCAAAATGGCAGCTATAAACCGAGAAAAATATATAGTAATTATTGCAAAATGCAATCTCACACACGACTAGAACTGACTATTACTATTTTTTTGTGTAGACTCTACTCATTTTTCACAATACATAGTCGTTTTATAGAGTAGTTATTATGAGTAAACAAATTGTCTTAACTGGCATTACAACAACAGGAACGCCTCATTTAGGCAATTATGCAGGTGCAATTCGTCCTGCAATTACAGCAAGCAAGGATGAAAATGTTCGCCCTTTTTATTTTCTTGCTGATTATCATGCATTAATTAAGTGCCAAGAACCTGAGAGAGTTAAGCAATCCAGTCTGGAAATTGCCGCAACATGGTTAGCTTTGGGGCTAGATACGAGTAATGCTATTTTTTATCGCCAATCAGATATACCAGAAATACCAGAGCTTAGTTGGGTTTTGTCTTGCGTTACAGCAAAAGGTTTAATGAATAGGTCCCATGCCTATAAAGCCTCTGTCGCTGAAAATGTAGAGTCTGGTGATAAAGACCCAGATAAAGGTATTAATATGGGCTTGTTTAGCTACCCTATTCTCATGGCGGCTGATATGCTAATGTTTAAAGCAAATAGAGTTCCCGTCGGAAAAGACCAAATTCAACATATTGAGATGGCACGAGACATTGCCTCCCGTTTTAATCATATTTATGGTGAGCATTTTGTTATTCCAGAAGCAGTTGTTGATGATAATTCAGCCACAATATTAGGAATGGATGGTCGTAAAATGAGTAAAAGTTATAACAACACTATTCCATTATTTGAGCCTGAGAAAAAATTTAAGAAATTAATCAATAAGATTAAAACAAACTCCTTGGAACCTGGGGAACCCAAAGATACAGAAGGCTGTACTTTATTTGGTATTTATCAAGCCTTTGCTAATGAAAGAGAAGTCGTTGAAATTCGTCAACGTTATGCAGAAGGTATTGCTTGGGGCGAGATGAAAAAAGTTTTATTTGAAAAAATCAATGAAGAAATAGCGCCTGCTCGAGAGCGATATCAAGCATTAATGGAAGCACCTGATCATATAGAAGAACAGTTACAAGAGGGTGCTAAAAAAGCACGTGAAATTAGCATTCCTTTTATTCAATCCATTCGTGAGTCAATAGGTATTTCTCGTATTTCCAAGTAAAGTGTAAAGCTAAAACGCGCACGAAATAACTTTAACAATATATTTAAAAGGGAAGTTACCCAAAATTATCTACAGTCTCACAGTCTCTCGATGTAAGTTAGGCTAACAATTCTACCGTTAACCTAATTTTATTACGTGTGTTTGTTGGGCTGCATAAGAGACTGCAGCCCAACTTGCCAAATTACCCAAAAGTATTACAACCTTGTATTGTTCCATCTAGCAAACCTTGTTTAAACCATTTCACTCTCTGCTTTGAAGAGCCGTGAGTAAACGATTCAGGAGAGGCATAACCTCTCGCCTCTTTCTGTAGACGGTCATCACCAATTGCACTGGCTGCATTTAAAGCCTCCTCAATATCACCCGTTTCAAGAATACGTTTTGCTTTTTCTGTATGATGTGCCCAAACGCCTGCAAAACAATCAGCCTGTAGTTCTAGCCTAACAGACAGTTGATTACCTTCTACTTGACCTACGGCTTGCTGTGCTTTTCGGACTTTACCCGAAATACCCAGTAATGTCTGGACATGATGGCCTACTTCATGAGCAATCACATAAGCCTGAGCAAAATCGCCAGGCGCATTATGGTTATTTTTTAATTGTCGATAAAACCCAAGATCAATATAAATTTTATTATCACCAGGGCAATAAAAAGGCCCCATTGCTGCTTCAGCATGCCCACATGCCGAACTAATAGAGTCAGTAAATAACACCAAATTAGGCTCTTGGTAACGCAAACCTTGTTGTTGAAACAAGCTATTCCAAGCATCTTCTGTATCAGCTAAAACAACCCCTGTATATTGGGCTAATTGCTGCTGTTCCTCAGTTGGCTGATAATTTGAATTTTGTGTTGTAGAACTACTTTGCCCTCCAAGCCCCTCCATAAGACTCAATACAATTTTTGGATTAACCCCAAAATACATTGCTCCCAGTGTCACTAAAATAACACCTAAACCTCCGATTTTTTTACCCCCACCAGAGACTCCAGCCTCTGCTCTTCTATCTTCAATATTTCGACTAACTCTTCGATTACGCCATTTCATGCGACTATACCTGCTTTAATAAATTAATAAATTTCTTTAGGAAGCGTACTTGAATAGTATCCAATCCTACTTTTCCCTAAAGCATAAAAATGCTAAAGACATTTTATTCTTCTGGTTTTAACTCTATAAACTACTATTTTCTTAGAACAAATCATTCCTTACAAAAACTTAGAATTACTATTATCTTCTACTAGTTATAACATCTAACACCGTTTCACTGGATACCATAATAAGCTCGTCTTTTAAGTTTCTTTCTTTTAGCAAAAGGCGCGAGGGCGGAATCTCCTATCTCTTAGGTAGTCCGTGTAAACTTTATGATACTCATTAAACTAAAATTCGGTTACACCACTGAAATACTCTGATAAGTCTATATCTACAAGCCATCCATCTTTACCCGTTCTTTCGACAACAACAAAAATCTTTTGTTGTCCCTTCTTAAGCTCTTGTTTTCCATCTTCTTTAAAACCATTACGTAAAAAATACTCCCTTATATGGTTTTTTATCACCTCTTCCTCTTCTATCGTTAATATTTTCACTCCGATAATTAGAGGTTTTGGCCCATCTTCACTATCGTAATAGTAATTTTCAACTATCCCAATACTAGTTAGCTCTTTATCTTTTAGAAGGTCCGGAACTAAAAGAAAACTTTCAACCGACTTTGGCGGTATTATTTTTCCTTCTGAAAAGGATAGCTTCAGGTAATAAATGCCACCAAACAAAACAATTACAAAAAAAAGCAAGTAAACTTACCATTTTTATAAGTTTATTTTTCAAACCGACTTCTCTTTACCTATACCATTACGGCTTTTCTTCAAACAAAATTTCATTTTTAGCCGGTATAATTGTATTCAAAAACCATGGGGTTTGTGCACACACGGAGGCCTCCAGAATTTGGACTTGGGGGGTATAGATATGGAGCAAATTCTCGATTTTTATTTTCTCCAACAGAACCATATGTATCCCAGATATATAATGCGGTCTCTTTTGATACGGGTTCACATAGTTGAATATAATCTGTATTCGGGTCTACCGCCCTATAAAAACCAATAAGATTAGAAACAAGATCTTCTGCGCTATAGCCACTATTTAGGAATCGTCCAAAGAACCAGTTATTTTGAAGGCTCTCAAACTCACGAGAGACATCCATAAATATTGAAAAAGCTATGGATTTCATTTCGCTTCGATTCAGACCTTTTTTTATAGTATATCTTTTCCTGATTACCCCCCTATTCCTCCTTTCCGCATCCATTGAGAATATTCCAGCTTATGATTTTCATTCCCGACCCCATGGTTCTGAATATTTATATCTTGCCATAAACCATTAGCCCCATCAGGTCTTGCATGACCTAAATCTACCCAGCCACATTGTTTAGTATAAACAAGCCTTTTTCTACTGCCAGTAGCTTGATTACCCTCAATAATATCTTCTCTGTTACTCATTAACTGACTCTATTAATTCTAATCATTTTAAATAACAATTAGCATGCAAAAATCGCCAACCGTTCTAAACATCCACTTTCCATCCTATCACAACACATTCATTTCTTGAATAATTGCTTGAATTCGATTACTTATTCATTCATGATAGAATATCGGCTATTTGAAACACTTCATAACGGTCACGAAACACGAAAGTAGATTATTTAGCCATTTTTTACTTTTTTCCTTCCATTACACAAATGAATTCACAACCATTTTCTCTTACACTTGTTTACCAGAGATATGAATAATTTTCTCCCCGGCCAACGCTGGATCAGTAACACCGAATCTGAACTGGGTTTAGGTCTAATTTTAGAAGTAGATTTTAACCGCGTTTCTGTTTTGTTTTTAGCTACTGGTGATAAACGAATCTATGCAAAAGATAACGCTCCCTTAACTCGCGCTTTGTTTTCAATCAATGATGTCATTGAGTCAACAGAAAACATCAAAATATCAGTTAAAGAAATTTTAGACAATAAAGGATTAATCACTTATAAAGGTGTTAATGAAACCGGCGCTGAAGTTATTTTAGATGAAATTGATTTAAACCATCATATTCAATTCAACAAACCACAGGATCGTTTATTTACCGGCCAGCTTGATCCATCCGCCTGGTTTTTATTGCGTTATGAAACTTGGCGTAGACAACAATTACACCAGAAATCTACAGTAAAAGGTTTACAAGGAGCAAGAGCCTCCCTAATTGCACATCAACTGTATATTGCTCACGAAGCAGCCAATCGATTTGAACCTCGTATTATGCTTGCGGATGAAGTTGGCTTAGGAAAAACAATTGAAGCAGGATTGACTCTTCAACATCGACTCATTAATGGTCTGAGCCAACGATTGTTAATTATTGTTCCTGAAAGTTTATTACATCAGTGGTTAGTTGAAATGCTCAGACGCTTTAATCTGACCTTTAGCATCTTTGACGAAGATCGCTGTTTAGCAACCATTGAAGAAAACCCATTTACCACTGAGCAATTTGTTCTTTGCTCTCAAAGCTTTTTTTCCAATAATCCGTTACGCCAACAGCAAGTTCTTGAGGCAGGCTGGGATATGCTAGTCGTAGATGAGGCTCATCATCTTGAATGGAATGAAAAAAACCCAAGTGCTGACTATCTATTTATTGAACAATTATCTAATGCAATACCCGGGTTAATCTTACTAACAGCAACACCTGAACAGTTAGGCAAAAAAAGTCATTTTGCCCGACTAAGATTACTTGACCCTGATCGGTTTTATCACTTTGATCAATTTTTAGCAGAAGAAGCTCAATTTGAGCCCATTGCTCATGCAGCCAAACTATTAATTTCAGGTAAAAATGTAAGTGACAAAGAGAAAATAACTCTCAAAGAACTACTCAAACAAGAGAATGTAGATTCTTTATTATCTGATTTAAATAATAAAAATAAATCTGACATTGCCAGAGAAGAGTTAATTAACCTGCTTTTAGACCATCATGGAACAGGCAGGATTTTATTTAGAAATTCCCGTCAAACAGTTCAAGGATTTCCTGACAGAGAAAGCTATGGCTACCCTCTAAAAGGAGATTCTGATAAAGCCTCCAATATGGAAAATAATCTCTATTTTCTATGGCTGCTACAAAAGCTAAGTGAGTTACAAGAGTCTGGAGAAAAAGCATTACTAATCTGTCACCAAGCCGAAACCGTTATTCAATTAGAACAAACATTAAAAAACCGAAAAGGTATTGCTACAGCAGTTTTTCACGAAGGGATGTCAATTATTGAAAGAGATAGAGCCGCAGCTTATTTTTCTGATGATGAAAGCACCGTCCCTTTACTCATTTGTTCTGAAATAGGATCAGAAGGGCGAAACTTCCAATTTGTTCATCATTTAATTTTGTTTGATTTACCAACAAACCCAGATTTATTACAACAACGTATTGGCCGATTAGATCGTATTGGGCAAAAAAATGTCATTCAAATTCACATTCCTTATTTACTAAATTCACCTCAACATGTTCTTTATCGTTGGTATGAAGAAGGGTTCAATGCTTTTCAACATAATTGCTCTGCTGCCGCCCAAGTTGCCAGTGAATTAAATGAGGAATTGGTGGGCCTGCTAGAAGAGCCTCATTATGAAGCCATTGATATATTTATTTCTAAAACCCAGCAGCTAAATCAAGCCATAGAACTTGAAATGCTTAATGGTCGAGACCAGCTATTAGAGTTAAACTCCTGTCGACAAGAACAAGCTCAAGACCTAATCGAGCAATTACGCACTATTGATAATGACAATTCTTTATGGCCTTATATGGAATCATTATTTGACTGTTATGGTGTGGACTCTGAATATCATTCTAAAGACTGTTATATTCTTAAACCCAGTGAAAACCTACGCATTTCTTATTTCCCCATGGTGCCAGAAGATGGTATTACAGTGACTGTTGATCGCAATATTGCTCTTGTTCGAGAGGATATGCTTTTTATTTCTCAGGAACACCCTATGGTGATAACAGCTATGGATCTAGTCTTATCCAGCGAAACAGGAAATTCGACCATTAGTGTGATTAAACATCCAGACCTTAAGACGGGGCTATTCTTACTTGAGCTTTTATTTATTGTTGAATGTAGTGCGCCTTCGGAATTAAAAATCGGTCGCTTTTTACCTCACACCCCAATTAGAATTTTAATAGATCAAAACAATCATAATCTGAGCGAAATTATCGACCACCGAAGCCTGATTGAAACAGGCGATAAGTTTGACAAAGACCAAATTGTTAGTTTTTTAAGTAGTCAACGTGAACACATAACTAACATGATAAAAACAGCAGAAAAAACGGCTATTGGAACAATGAGGGAATTAGTTAATGACGGTAATAGCCAAATGATGGAGACGATTTCTTCCGAAATCAAACGATTGGTTAGGTTAAAAAAAATCAACCCAAGTATAAAAGAAGAGGAAATTAAACAATTAAAAGAAACTGTTTTTCTCTCAAAGAATAATATAAAACAATCTCAGTTAAGATTAGATGCAATAAGATTCATTATTACTAATTAAAGGGTACTTCTATTAATTGATGAATAGAAAAACAGAACCCTCTAAAAAGCTGCTAAGTTTATCGCATTAATGCATTGTTAATATAAATAGATTTAGGCAACTGGAAACTCCTAAGTCCGAAATTCTTAAAACCTACATTATGCTTGAAGACATTTTTCCCAAATCAAATATTTCAATCAGAGATAATTTAAGATGGCTTTTTATTCTGAGAAATTTGATGATTTTAAGCGAATCAATCCTTATTTTCATTTCTTTCTATGCACTTCATATAGACTTACCCCAAGAACAACTTTGGCTAGTGCTTTTTTCAATCTGTGCTGTCAATCTATATACATGGATGCGTTTACAAACGGATGAGCCAGTCACTGAATTAGAAATTTTTTCTCAGATTTCAATTGATGTGTTAGCTCTTGGTGCCTTGCTTTATTTAACAGGAGGAGCCTCTAACCCTATTGTCTGGGTATTTCTATTACCCCTCATTCTTACAGCAATTATGCTTCCACAGGCTTATGCCTGGAATATGGTAATTCTAACTTGCTGTACGTACACTATTTTGATCGCTTTTAACATACCATTACCCGCAATTGAGCCTCATTTACCCGAGCCTCACTTAGTCGATCACCCAGAACTACAACACTATTTACATTCGGTACAAGACCTAAATTATTTTAATTTACATATTTTTGGCATGTGGTTTGGATTTGTTTTTAGTGCAGGGCTGGTTGCCTTTTTTGTTGCTAAGTTGTCAAAAACATTAAGAGAACGAGAACGTAGTCTTGCTGATGCAAGAGAAGATGCATTACGTGATGAACGTGTTGTTTCTTTAGGCACATTAGCAGCCAGTGCGGCTCACGATATGGGAACACCATTAGGCACTATGGCAATCGTTGTACATGAAATGAAACTAGACTACCCAAAAAATCGATTTCTAGATTTACATAATAAAATGGACATTATGAGTCAACAAATTGACAGGTGTAAACAAGCACTTTCTGTGCTTTCTGAATCTGCTGGTGAAATGCGAGCAGAATCAGGAAAACTAATGCTTGTTATTAACTATATTGATGAGGTTCTCAACCAATGGAGAGCACATAACACAACAACAAAACTAAATTTAAGCATCTCACCAACTATTAATACAAATGCCAGGATTATTGCAGACAGAACATTAACTCACTCAATTATCAACATATTAAATAATGCAGCTGAAGTTTCACCACTAAACATGGGACTTGATTTTATAGCTGATTGGAATGACCGGCTCCTGTTTTTAAAAATAAGAGATTTTGGACCTGGTTTTCCAGATGAAATTATTAAATTTGCAGGTAAACAACCTGTTGTTAGTGGTAAGCAAGGACTTGGAGTTGGCTTATTTCTTACTTATTCCACTATTAGCCATTTAGGCGGTAAAATAGAATTTTCTAATACTGTGTCTGGCGGAGCATGCGTTAGAATCAATCTTCCTTTAACTTAAGGAGTAAAACAACCTATGACCAAAGCTAAAATAGACAAACCAAACCTGCTATTGGTTGATGACGACGAAATTTTTTGTTCTGTTCTTAAGCCCGCTTTAGAAAAGAGAAACTTTCAAGTTAGCGTTGCGAATGATGTCAACCAAGGCATTCTTCTAGCAGAGCAAACTGAACCTGAATATGCAGTGATTGATTTACGTATTGGCTTTGATTCTGGCCTGGAAATGGTTAAAACACTAATATCCCTAGATGATAATACTCAAATTATTATGCTTACCGGTTTTGCCAGTATTGCTACTGCAGTAGAAGCTATAAAACTTGGAGCAATACATTACCTAACCAAACCTGCTAATGCTGATGAAATAGTTAATGCCTTATTTAAAAACGAAGGTGACTCATCCATTTCAATCAATCAGAACCCGCTCTCTGTAAAACGACTAGAATGGGAACATTTACAAAAAG
>JAKIVF010000155.1 GCA_021647145.1 Methylococcaceae bacterium
TGATTGTCGCTTTGACAGAGCAACAAGCAATTGATGCAGTTGAAGATATGTTATCTGGCAATAGTTTTGGAGATGCTGGTCATCGAGTTGTGATTGAAGAATTTTTAGAAGGGGAAGAAGCAAGCTTTATAGTGATTTCTGATGGTGAAAACGCTTTACCTATGGCAAGCTCACAAGATCATAAGGCAAGAGATAATGGAGATAAAGGCCCTAATACGGGTGGAATGGGTGCTTATTCTCCAGCGCCTATTGTAACACCTGAAATCCATAAGAAAGTAATGGACAAGGTGATAAATCCAACCTTAAAAGGGATGCGTACTGATGGTGTTCCATATACTGGTTTTCTGTATGCCGGATTAATGATTAGTAAAAAGGGCGAGATTAAGGTATTGGAATTCAATTGCCGTTTTGGAGATCCTGAGACACAGCCTATTATGATGCGTCTTAAAAATAATTTAGCAGATTTGTGTTTAGCAGCATTGGATAAAAACCTTAATGAAATTGAAACAAAATGGGATGAGCGTCCTGCTCTTGGTGTTGTATTAGCTGCTGGAGGTTATCCGGGTGACTATAATAAGGGTGATATTATTTCGGGCTTACCCACTGAAAATTCAATGGATAGTAAAGTTTTTCATGCAGGAACTGCTCAGAAGGAAGGAAATGTTGTTACTTCAGGAGGTCGTGTGTTGTGCGCATGTGCATTAGGCAAGGATATAGCTGACGCACAAAAAAAAGCCTATCAATTAACAGAGAAAATTAAATGGAATAACTCTTTTTATAGGACAGATATTGGGTTTAAAGCGATAAACTAAAAAAAAGAGCGAATTAAAAGATGCTCGTTATAAATACGGTGTTATTATTTCTATCACTTTTTCTCTATCAATTTCACCCGGTTGTCTGTGAAAAATTTCTCCCTGTGGATTAACAAATACTGTAAATGGAACGGCTCTAATAATATTTCCTAGCTGATGTGATAATGCAGCACCTTCATTGTCCCCAATTAAAATGGGATAGTTAATTTTAATTGACTCCAAATATTCAATAGCTGTTTGTTGGTCATCTAGTGCAATACCAATGAACTGTACATTTTTTGCTTTAAATTCATCTTGTAGTTTAATAAATTCTGGTATTTCTTTTAGACAGGGTGGGCACCAAGTAGCCCAGAAATTAATAATGATTATTTTGCCTTTCCATTCATTAATATTCCGTTGCTGAGCCTTTATGTCTGGTAAGCTAAATTCTATTACTGGGGTATTGAGTTGTTTATTTTCAGCATTAGATAACTGATTAACAAAAAAACCTCCGCCCATAGCAGTGATAGCCACAAAAAAAATAATGAGTGTGTTTTTATTCATAATATTAGAGGCTGTTAAGGGTTGATAAAAATGCTGCACTCTTTTGATAGCCAATGACTCTAGATGCTTTTCTTTCTAGTTTATCCGAGCCAAAAAAGATAATAGCAGGAGGCCCTATTAGGCCAAAATGTTGTAATAAAGCTTTATCATCTGCTGAATTTTTAGTAACATCTGCTTGGATCAAGATAAAATTTGATAGTTTTTGTTGAACTTTTTCATCTGTAAAAGTATAGGCTTCCATTTCTTTACAAGAAATACACCAGTCAGCATAAAAATCTAGCATAACCCTCTGGTCACTGATTCTGGCCTGTTCAAGCACTTGTTCTAATTCAGCAAGAGAAGCAATTCTTTTAAAGGAAAGTCCTTGCTCTGTTTTTGAAGAATCTTTAATACTGCCCATTCCACTTAAAGGTTGTAGTGGATTAGTATTTCCCATACTCAAGCCAATGAGCAATAAAACACCATAAATCAGCATTATTAAACCCACTCCTTTCCATAATTTAAACCAGCCTGAAATGTTTTCTGGAAGTGAGTCAACCGCCCGTAGGTAAATCGCAGAGATAATAAGCAAAATAGCTGTTAGAAACATGGTGATTGAGGCGGGTAAAACACGATCTAGCATCCAGACAGAGACTGCTAGCATAATAACGCCAAAAATGGCTTTGGTTGAATTTAACCATTGTCCTGCTTTTGGAAGTAGAGAGCCGGCAGATGCTCCTAATAACAAAAGAGGTGTGCCCATAGCAAAACCCATGACAAATAACGCTGAACCACCCAGAACTACATTGCCTGTTTGACCGATATAAATAAGTGCTCCAGCTAAAGGTGCTGCCACGCAAGGGCCAACGATAAGTGATGAGAATGCGCCCATAATAGCAGCACCTATATAGGAGCCATCGCGGTGCTTATCACTAGAATTATGAAGTTTAGCTTGCAAAGGTTTAGGTAATTCCAGGTTGTAAAAGCCAAACATGGATAAAGAAAGTAGAATAAAAATCCCACTAAAAATAGCTATTACCCAAGGCTCTTGAAAGATAACTTGTAAATTACTGCCAAATAAAGCCGCTAATATGCCAAATAGAGTGTAGGTTAATGCAGATGCGAATACGAAGCTTAGAGAAAGTAAGAATGCTTTTCGAGTGGAGACGTGCTCCCCTTGCCCAACAATAATACCAGATAAAATAGGTATCATTGGAAAAATACAAGGTGTAAAAGCTAACAAAAGTCCAAAGCCAAAAAAGCTAAGTAATGTCAATCCAAGAGAATCGTTTTGTAAAGATTGAAATATTTGGTCTTGCTCCGATATTTTTTTGGGGGGGTTAACAGCACTTTTAGTTATTGTTAGGGCTTCAGGAAGTTGTATTTCAATACTACTTTCCATTGGGGGGTAGCAGACACCACGATCTGCACAGCCCTGATATTTTGCTAATAATGTAATTGAATGCGCTTTTTTATCAGTACGAACAAGGGGGATATCAAAATTGAGTTCATTATGAAATATTTGTACGTCACCAAATGATTCATCATGGTAAGGCTTGCCTTGGGGAAGTGTTATTGGTCCGAGTTGTGTTGAGGTTCTGTTTACCAAAGATAGTTTTGTTTTCTCTTTATACAGATAATAGCCATCAGCAATCATCCAATTTACATGGAGAGTATTAGAATCTTTAATCGTGGCAAAAAATTGAAAAGCTTGGTCTCCTGGAAGTAATTTATCTTGGAATAAATTAAGTTTTAAATCATTAAAACCTTTAATTAACTGATTAATAGATTTGGAACTTGTGGAAGAGTTGGATAAAGGTAAATCAAGTGTAATTGTTTTCTGCTGCGGAGGGTAACAGACACCGCTTTCAGAACACCCTTGGTATTTCACCAAGATATTAATAGAAGGTAAAGATTTACTATTGATAACAGGAACAGATAGATTGAGTTGTTTGGTATAAATAACCATATCACCAAAAAACTCATCATGTTTTGGCTTTCCTTCTGGCATTTTTACTTTTCCAAGTTTGATGCTATCAGTCTTGGAAATAATTTTAGTTTTACTTTGGTACAAGTAATATCCATCGGCTATTGCCCATGATACTTCTATTTGTTCTGTGGAAATGGCTTTAGCAGAAACCGTAAAAGCCTTATCGGCAGGCAATAAATCATTAAAGCCTAAAGCTAGAGTTTGTTGGGTGAAGAGTAGAAAAAAATTAAGGAAAAGTGAGTAGATAAAAGGCATAATCCTATCCAATGCAAATATTCTGAGGGAGCGAGCGCTAAATAGGGACAGTAGTTATTTTTGTTAGTTCATAAAGCATAAAGTCTCATCCGTTTAAGTTATCTTTTTCAGGCTTAACGTATAGCTTGGAGTTTTTACTATTTCGAAAAATAAGAGGTTTTTCATTTTCAGATAATGCACTTGCCTTTGCTGAATCTAAAGCTTCCTGAATAACATGATGTTCAGGTGATTTACTACAGACTGGGTCAGCATTATACATATCGCCAGTTAGCATATAGGCTTGACAGTGGCAGCCACCAAAATCTTTTTCTTTTTCGTCACAGCTGCGACAAGGTTCTTTCATCCAGTCATCACCCCGAAAGAAATTGAAAGCTTTAGATTCTTTCCAAATTTCTTCAATACTGTACTTATTTACACTTGGGCAATCCAAGCCGGGTAAATCTCGAGCAGAATGGCAAGGTAAAGCAATACCATCAGGAGCAATAGTCAAAAAAGTTGTACCCCAGCCATTCATGCAGGCTTTGGGGCGGTCTTCGTAATAATCAGGGATAACATAATAGATTTTCATCTTATCCTTAACTTTTTCTTTGTAGGCCTGAGCTATTGATTCGGCTTCATCAAACTGTTCTTTTGTCGGCAATAATAAATCTCTATTTGCATGCGCCCAACCGTAATATTGGGTGTTTGCAAGCTCTAAGTAGTCTGCGCCTAATTCTTCCGCCATTTCCAGAATTTGAGGCATTTGATGTATGTTTTCACGGTGGATAACGACGCATAACACCATAGGATAACCCAGATTTTTAACTAAATGGGCAACTTGTTTCTTGGTTTCATAAGATTTAGTGCCGGCTAAATAATCGTTAAGCTCTTGAGTGCTGGCCTGAATACTAATTTGAATATGGTCTAATCCAGCATGTTTTAGCTGAGCTATCTTTTCTTCAGTGAGTCCATAACCCGATGTAATCAGGTTTGAATAATAACCTAATTGTTGAGCATGCAAGACAAGTTCAACTAAGTCAGGACGTGTTAGAGGTTCTCCTCCAGAAAAGCCTAATTGTACAGCACCCATTTTTCGAGCTTCACTTAAAACACGTTTCCAGTCTTCAGTGCTTATTTCGGTACTATGTTTAGTATAATCCAATGGATTAGAACAATAAGGGCATTGTAACGGGCATTTATAGGTTAGTTCTGCTAACAACCAACGTGGAGGTGTAATATTAAAGTTGTTCGATCCAGCCATTTTTTAATGCCACCTCTAAGAAATTATTGATATCGTCTTTTAAATCACTAGCTGAAAAAATTTCTTCTAACTCTGCAACTATCTGGTTAAGATTTCGTGAGCCATCACATAATTGCAGTATTTCAGCCGAACTTTCATTGAGTTCTACCAAGCCTTCAGGATAAAGAATAACATATTTTTGTTGTGCCTCTTCCCATTGCAATCGATGCATGGGCGAGAATTTAATCAATAAGTTTGGGTCTATGCTCATAGTGTTTCTTCATTCAAGCTAATATTTATTTTTGAACATTAAAATATGGAGGCATGTCATTGACATAAGCCATATAAATGGCGTCAGCCATAGACCATAAAACATCCAGTTTAAATTGTAAGATTTCAACCATACGATTTTGTTGTTCCCGAGTTTTATACCAGTCCAAAGTAATTTCCAAACCATGCTCAACATCTCGACGAGCCTCAGTCAGCCGCTTGCGAAAATAAGTATAACCTTGTTCGTTAATCCAGGGATACAGTTCAGGCCAATTATCTAAACGTTGTTTATGAATTTTGGGCGCAAACATTTCAGTTAAGGAAGAGCTGGCAGCTTCATGCCACTCTGCTCTTCTGGCAAAATTAACATAAGCATCAACTGCAAATCTAACAGCAGGCAGTACATGATCTAATGAGAGGGTTTCTTCGCGAGTTAATCCTACAGCAAGAGCTAGTTGTACCCATGCTTCAATACCGCCTTTATCACCTGGTTGACCATCATGGTCAAGAATTCGTTGTGTCCATATTGCCCGAGTTTCACGGTCAGGACAATTTGCAAGAATATTTGCATCCTTAATCGGGATCATTATTTGGTAATAAAACCGATTAGCGACCCAACCTTGTAATTGTTTTTGGTTTAGTTTTCCTTCATTCATCAAAGTGTGCATCGGATGGTGAATGTGATATTTATTTTCCATGCTACGCAATTTGGTTTCAAATTCTTTTCGAGACCAAGGGTTTTGTTCTGACATAATTTACAATTCAATCTTCATATTGTCGAAGGATACTTCTATACCATGTTGAGCTAGTATATCGCGTTCTTTTGATTCTTCGTTTAGAATCGGGTTGGTGTTATTGATATGGATCAAAATTTTGCGAGGTTTGTTCAGAGTATCTAAATATTCAATCATACCGCCTTTACCAGATTGAGGGATATGCCCAATTTTTCTTGCTAATAATGGACGGCCGACGGAAGCGAGTTCGTCGTCAGTCCAGAATGTACCATCGACTAATACGCAGTCAGAGTCTGCCATTGCTTTTTCTACATGAGGTTCTATTTCGCCTAGGCCTGGTGCGTAAAAGGTGGTTTTTCCGGTTGAAACTTGACGAATTATCATACCAATATTATCACCTTCATGCGGATCATTACGGTGCGGTGAATAAGGTGGTGCTTTACTTTTAAGTGCTAAAGCGGTGAATTCA